>CAYWWF010000210.1:0-2416 GCA_964461745.1 uncultured Oscillospiraceae bacterium
CAACAGTTGTTCTTTGATGCGCGCGACAAACCCGCAGAGCACCGCGTCCCCGGTCTCATGCCCATAGGTGTCGTTGACCCGCTTAAACAAGTCGATGTCCATGATGCACAGATAAAACGGCTCGATGTCCGTAGCCGCCTCGACATCCAGCAAATGAATCATTGTCTCTTCAAAGTACAGCCGGTTATAAACACCGGTCAGCGCGTCGCGAACCGAGAGCTCCTCCAGGCGCTGGTTGGCCTCAAGCAGCTCCATCGTGCGCAGTTCCACCGTCACTTCCAAATTGTCGTTGAGCCGCTCAATTTGTTTCAGGGAGCGGTTGTATTCGGAAATGAACAGCGTGATGTTGTAGAGGAACAGCGGGATAAACGCCAAACCGCTGAGCGGCCCCGGATCGGCCACATAGGAAATCACGATGTATCGAAGTGTCAGGAAAGCGAATATGTATACCGTTTCCACGGCGGCGCGCCAGAGACGGAAACAGCGTTCCCGCGCCACAAGCTGCAAAATGGTCAGGAACACATACCCGGCGTTGAGCGTGCCCACCGTGAGCAATATGCGCACAAAAATTGAAAACCAAGGCAGCGGGATCAAGAACAAAAGCGGCGCCAAAGCCGCGTATCCAAACATAAACACCCGCGCCGGCATGGTGATGCGCCCGACATACTGGCGCTGGAACAAGGCGTTGGCCACAATGGACACCGGCATCAAAGTCGCCCATTGTATACGCGCGAGCAATTCTGTCGAGAGGATTTGGAAAGAAAACAGGGTTGTGAACAATAAGTACAATT
Organism: uncultured Oscillospiraceae bacterium; assembly: GCA_964461745.1. Taxonomy (GTDB): domain Bacteria; phylum Bacillota; class Clostridia; order Oscillospirales; family UBA929; genus JAVBPF01. Next base: position 792 of record CAYWWF010000210.1, read on the forward strand.
CGGCCATGCTCAGCAGCAAATGAACGATCATACAGGCATTGAACAGATTGCGCGTACTGTTGAGCGGATTGTGCGGACGGATGACCACAAACAGCAGCGAACAGATCAGCAGGATAAACAAAATGCCCAAAATGTTCATCGACGTGCCCCAGGTCAGCCGGACATATGACGCCATTTTGGACGGAGACGCCAAATAGAGCAGACTGTTTTGGAACAAGGCCTCTCGCTCATGTTCATTGGCCCACAACACCAGTTCCAGTTCCGTTTCCCCTGGCGCGATATCCAAGTTCACCAGTGCCCCGTTTTCAATTCGTTGCGGCTGGAAGGCCTCAACTTCGGGAATCATCAAGCCGTCCACGAAGAGATAATACGCCTCATTGATGACGGGCATACGAAGCGTCAGTGTTGAGGGCGCATCGCGAAAAAGCAGCCGAAGCCGATAGGTGGCTCTACCCTCGGCGGCTGTCAAATCCAGGATGGGCAAAGAAAGCGCTTCCGGTCTGAGTTCCGAAAGCGCTGTTGACGGCGTCCAATCGCCCCAAAACACATCCCATTCTCCCTGTAGCGGGATGGGGCGTGAAACGGAGAAATCCACCTCCCGCAAATCCATAACACCGGCGGCGGCGGGGGGGATAGAAAAATCCGCGTTGTGAACGATCAAACTCTGCAGATAAAACAAGGCAAAAATTCCAAGGAAAACACACAAAAGCACGGCGGCCAATACCCGCGACGATTTTCGGCGATTCAAACAAACGCCCTCCATACCTTGGATGAATTTGGCTGTCGTTCGTGAGGCTGAGTGCTTTCAGCCGCAAGGAAAGCGGCAAAAAAAGTGAAACGGCTTTTCCATTATCCTTACTTTAAAGGAAAACCTTGGATTTGTCAATAGAAAAACCGCTGATCCTTTGGTTTTTAGGTGTAATTTTCTCGTGACGCCGTTTTTCCACAAATTACTCGTAATGATTTGGCGAAAAAGGAACAAAATACAGGAAGAATTGCGGAAAATAGTTCCGGGAAGTTCTAACAGGAGGTAAACCCTTTATGTAAACGGCGCGACGCCCTCCGGCGTAGTAGTGATACATACCTAGATAAGGCAGGTGAATTTCAATGCAAGAGCCCCCCTACCATCCCAGACCCGAAACCGAACTCACACAGCCCTTTACCCCACAAGGGATCAAAGAAGCCCTCGGTGAAAGCGGCGATCTGGCCGAGCGCGGTCTCCACCTTGGCGGCGACGCCAACCGTCCGGCGACTCTGTTTTTTATGGACGGGCTGGCCGCGGGTCAATGGATTTCCGAACAGATTCTCAAGCCCCTGATGACCAATCCCATACCGCCGCATATTCAAAAACCCGAAGACCTCTTTCAGTTTTTACAGTTTGACAGCGTCAACAACTTTATCTGCAAAGAACGCACCACGCTTGATGAGGCCGCCTCGGATGTCATCCAGGGCTTTGCCGTGCTCTTAATCCCGGGCTACCCGCGCGCGCTGAGCTTTGAGGCCAAAGGTTTTGCCGTGCGCTCAATCAGCGAACCGGACGGCGAAAACGTCATCAAGGGCTCCAAAGACGCGTTTGTGGAAAATCTCCGCAACAACACCGCGCTGGTACGCCGGAAAATCAAATC
>CAYWWF010000210.1:2516-3576 GCA_964461745.1 uncultured Oscillospiraceae bacterium
AACGGACAAGTCGGGCTGATCATCGACGGGATGCCCGTCACCTTTGTGTTGCCGGTCACCTTCTTCCGTCTGATGAAGGCGCAAGAGGACTACGCCAATCATCCAGTTGTCGCGACCGGGATTTCCTTCATCCGCTATATCGCGCTGCTGATCAGCATCTTTTTGCCCGCCATTTATTTGGCCATGGTCTGTTTCCATCAAGAGATGATGCCGACCAAATTGGCCCTAACGATCATCGCGAGCGAAATGGACGTGCGCTTTTCCGCGCCGCTTGAGATCATCGGCATGATCATCGCACTCGAGCTCTTGCTCGAAGCCGGACTGCATCTGCCCAAGAGCATCGGTCAGACCGTCTCCATCGTCGGTGCGCTCGTTGTGGGCCAGGCCGCCGTCCAGGCGAAAATGGTTTCCACCGCGGTGGTCATCGTCCTTTCCATCACAGCGGTCACAAGCTTTGCGCTGCCAAACCAAGACTTCTCGACGGCGACAAGACTATGGCGCTTCTTTTTCGTGCTAGCCGCCGCACTTTCGGGTCTGATCGGCATCGCTTTTTTGCTCTGTCTGTTGATCTATCATCTCTCAGGGCTCGAAAGCTTCGGTGTGGCCTATCTCACACCGCTTTCGGTCAATTCCGGCGAAGGCATGTTCTGGCGAACGATCATACGCTGGCCGCTCTGGATGGTCAAGACCCGGCCTGCGTATCTGGGCGTGGAAAATGAGAGAAATCAAAAATAGACGTGGTGAATCACCCAGTAAATGAAATCAGCGCACTGGTTCTGCCGGAGCGTGACGGGGCGGCCTCTTTCACCACGCGGAACGCATGAAATGCGTTCCCTACAAGGAGTCTTTTGCAAAAAAACCACAAGGGATGCCCGTTTTTCCCGTTCTCCCCGTATCTCTCGCTTCCATCGTTCTCTCCCCCGGGGTTTCAAAAGGGGCCGCAGCCCCTTTGCCGACTGGGGAGAGAGGGATTGTCAAGAGGGAGAGGGCATTCGGAACCCTCTCCCCCTTGACCGTGCTTCTTTGGTTACTTTCTTGCACGAGCAAGAAAGTAACGCCC
>CAYWWF010000211.1:0-3552 GCA_964461745.1 uncultured Oscillospiraceae bacterium
TCCAGGCAGGAATCATCGGCGCTTGGGGCGAATGGGACGCTGCCGCGCGCGGGCGCCTCAACGCCCAGAGCGTTGACGGCAATCAGGGTGAAAAAGCCATTTTGCTTGAGCTGCTCAAAAACAGCCCCGAGACCATGTATGTCCAGGTGCGTTACCTGAACGTCAAAAACAACAACATTGCAAAGACTTCCCCGTATTACAACCGCGTGGGCTACCATGATGACTACCTGATCGGCGAGCTGCACAGTTGGAACACCGCCGGCAACGACGTAAACAGCGCCGGCTGGGCCCAGATGCGCACGGAAGCCAAGAATCTGCTCATCGACGGCGAACTGATTTGGGGCAGCGCCAACGGCTCCGACCACGGCGGTCGCACGATCGACTCCTTCAAAATCGCCTGGCGTTTGCAGGAGCATTCTTTCACCTCCCTGAGCCTCACACACAACTACAAGGAGCGGGGCGGTTCCTACAGTATGGTCGAGTGGCAGCGAGAGTATGTAAACCCGCAGATGTTGAAAGCCAACAACCTGCGCTTCCACGAGGCCTGGTTTAAGGACCAGGACGGCAACCTCTTACTGCGCAATATGTTTGACTATGTCCAGGATCATCTGGGTTATTACCTCGTCGTTGAAAACGCGTCCGCTGCGGTGGAAAATGAAGACGTTACCGTCAGCGTAAGTCTGAAAAACTACGGCTTTGCCGCGCCGCTGGGCCTTAAGTCCATCGACGTCGTTCTTCTGGATGCGGACGGACAAGTTGTATACTCGAAACCGGCCTATACGCTCTCCGACTTGCAGCCGGAAGCTGCTGTGGGGGCGGAAGTCACGCTCAATCGTCCGGACTCGGGCCGTGCTTACCGCGTGGCGCTGTCCCTCCGTTCCAAAGACGGTGTGGGCGCGCGTCTGGCCAATGACATTGAATTTGTAAACGGCTACAACATCCTCGGCGACTTGTACTGATCATCCACGGAAAGGAGATGTATAGAATGAACATGAAACTAAGAAAAGGCCTGAGTTTATTCTTAGCCTTGCTTTTACTTGTTGGTGCTACGCCGATGACTCTGATTTCGGCGCAAGCGGCCGCGGTTGAACCTACAGTTTCTTACGCGGGCCTTCGTCTGGACAGTGGCAGCCAGTGGCCCACGACGGACGCCGATCTGCCGAAACTCGTCCGCCCCGACGGCCCCGCATTTGACTTTAACTTTTTCCCGGACACCTCAAAGCTTTCCACGGGCGAGTGTTATTTCGAATACGATTACAACGGCGCCGTGATGGAGTTTTCCGCGCTCCGTGTCGTGGGCTGGTGGCCGGCGGAGCAAGGCGTTCAAAAGTTTTCTGTAAAATATTTTGACGGCACCCAGTGGAAAAACGGGGATCAAAACGTAAACATCGTGTGGAACTCCGGTGGCACGGGCGGTCCGCACGACCGCACCATCACCTTCTCATCCCCGGTGCAGGGGACAAAGTTCCGCCTTGTCATCCTGCAAACCAACACCGCTTGGAGCGCCAAGTGCTGCATGCGCATCATGATGCCTGTCGCGCAAGAGAAATCAGCGGCCCGTGACAATTTGGGCGGCGCGATTGCCGAAGCGCGTCAGCTTGTGACGGGACTCACCGTCGGAACAGAACCCTTTACCTACCCCCAGGCGGCGATTGACACGTTCCAGCAGGCCATCCTTGCGGCCCAGACGGTATATGACGACGCAAGCGCGGGCGATGAAGCTTACGACGCGGCCCGTGCCGCTTTGACCACCGCCAAAACCACCTTGCTGGCGGCACAGATTCTGCCCGGCAAACTGCCCACGCCGAACATGACCGCCACGGGCATCACCGTGACCGGCGGCACATTGCTTTCGCTGGTGAACAACACCCCCGGAGGCGGCGAGGGCCTGATGGGTGACATCGACTTCCAGCAGACTGGCACACTGAACAACGCCTACATCACTTACGACTACATGGACATCGTCAAGATTTACAGCCTAAACCTGGTGGGCTGGTGGCCGAAGAATCAGGCGTTTCGAAACATTAATTTTGAGTACTTTGAAGATGGAATCTGGAAGAAAGCGCTGAGCAACTACGAAATTCCTTGGAAGACGGCGGCTGGAGTCCGTGCAGAGGAGTATTTAACCATCACGCTCAACCAACCGATTGTCGCGAGCAAGGTCCGCGTCAAAGTCAACACCGCCTACAGCAGTTGGGGTAAATCCAACATGCATCTGATGGAGCCGCGCGGCGTGGTAGTGCTCGAGCGCCGTGGCTTGCTGCAAAAGCTGTACGCCATGGAAACACTGCTGCAGAGTGGCTTGCTCATCGGCGACGCACCCGGTTACTTCCCGCAGTCGGCGGTGGATGCCGCTCGCGCGAAGGTACTGGAACTCACCCAGCAGCTGGAGCGTCCCGACGCCTCCCCGGAAGAGTGGGAACTCTGTGGCGTGGAACTCGACGAGGCGATTTTGGCGTTTTATGCCACACAGGTGCCCGTCTCGGGCCGGGCTTCTGCCCCGACGGTCTCTTTTGAAGGTCTTACGCCGACCTTGGGCAAATCGGACTTCTTAATCGACCAGCAGTTTGTCACCGAGTGCCGCTTTGCGGAAAACGGCACCCTCGAAACCCCGGGCTACATTGTGTTTGAATACCAGAAGCCCTTTGCGCTTGAGGCTATGACGCTGATGTCCTCCACCGGAGCCGCCACAGGCCCTGAGTCTGTCGCGATTGAAGTAGAAACCCCGGACGGCTGGGTATCTATTGGCGAAAATAGCAAACTGGTTTGGAACGGAAAACTCCAGCGTTGCGAAGGCATCACCCTGCCCGCCGCCGGTGTGGGCACAAAGTTCCGGATCAAAGTTCAGAAGACGTATTCGAAAGATGGGTATTTTTCATTGAATCTTGTGCAGCTTCACGGCGGTTTCGCGTCGGAAGCCGATGCCCTCACGCAAGCCGTGGCGCAGGCGCAAGCGTTGCTCGAAACCCTGCCCGATTGTTGCTTAGACTTGCAAGACATCTTAAAGATTGTCCTCGCCTCGGCCACAAACGAGGAAACCCTGGCCTTTGCGGGCCAAGCCACACTGGACAAACTCACCGCGAAGGTCACCGAAGCGGTAGCACTTGTCGAGAAAACGCTTGAGGAGCGCCACCCGGCGACTTACATGGTCTCCATCGACGATCTCACAAACGGCAGCATCACCGCGGACAAAGCGGAAGCCGCCGCCGGTGTAATCGTTACGCTGACCGTCACGCCCGACGCGGGCTACCGCCTTGTCAACGGAAGCCTGATGGTCAATGGTGTGGCCATCGAGGGCTTAAGCTTCGAGATGCCCGCTGAACCGGTCACCATCACCGCCGCGTTTGAGCGCATCCCGCTGGACAGCCTGAAACTCAATGTAACGCCGAACCTGAAGCTGAAGAAGGGTGCCACATTGAATCTCGGCGCCGCCGTATTGACAGCGCCCAGTGAGGCTGTCGTGAGCCTTGTCTTTGCCTCGTCGAATCCCACTGTGGTCAGCGCAAACGCAAACGGCGTACTCTATGGTCTCAAAACCGGCACCGCTGTTGT
>CAYWWF010000212.1:0-3535 GCA_964461745.1 uncultured Oscillospiraceae bacterium
GGCAAGATCACGGTATGCACACCCGCGCGAAAAGCCGCCATCGTTTTTTCTTTGAGGCCGCCGACGGGCAAAACCCGACCGCGCAGTGTAATTTCTCCGGTCAATGCGATATCTCGGTAAACCGGGGCGCCCGTAAGCGCGGAGACCATCGCAACGGCCATTGTGATGCCCGCAGAGGGGCCATCTTTCGGGATTGCGCCTTCCGGAAGATGGATGTGCAAATCTGTGTTTTTATAGAAATCCGGATCGATTTGCAGGGTATCGGCGCGGCTGCGGATATAGGTCAGCGCCGCGCGCGCGGACTCTTTCATCACATCGCCGAGGTTACCCGTGAGATCAATCTTTCCGCTGCCTCCAATGGCCCCAGCCTCGATTTCGAGCAGATCACCGCCCACACGTGTCCAGGCCAACCCCAGCGCGACACCGACTTCGGAAGCCTGGCGCTTGCGGTTCGGATGGAAACGGCGCACGCCCAAGTATTCCTCCAGCGAGGCGGGCGTTACGGTGATGCGGGTGGCTTCCGATTTGACGATCTTCAGCGTCACTTTACGGCAAACGGCCGCCAACATACGCTCAAGCTGACGAACGCCAGACTCGCGTGTATACGACGCGACAATCTCCCGCAGGCAGGCGTCGGTGAATCGACATTGGCCGCGTTTGAGACCATGACGTTTCGTCTGTTTGGCAATCAAATGGTTTTTCGCGATTGCGAGCTTTTCCTCGTCGGTGTAGCTCACAAGCTCGATGAGCTCCATGCGGTCCAACAGCGCCGGGGGGATGGTCTCGGTCGTGTTGGCTGTCGTGATGAACATGACATCGGACAGATCAAAGGGCAGCTCGATGTAGTGATCCCGAAACTCGGTGTTTTGCTCCACATCGAAGAGCTCAAGCAGCGCCGCGGCCGGGTCGCCTCGAAAATCATGGCCCATCTTGTCGATTTCATCGAGCAACAAGACGGGGTTTGCGGTACCGGCCTGCGTCATGGCGGTCATCACGCGGCCCGGCATGGCCCCGATGTAGGTCTTGCGGTGACCTCGAATGTCGGCCTCATCCCGTACGCCGCCCAGTGACAGGCGGCCCATTTTCCGGCCCATGGCGCGCGCGACCGAGCGGGCCACCGAGGTTTTCCCAACACCCGGCGGGCCGACAAAACAGAGAATCTGCCCTTTGAGGTCGGGCGCCAGGCGTTTCACGGCCAGAAACTCCAACACGCGCTCTTTTACCTTTTGCAGACCGAAGTGATCGGCGTCCAAAATCCGACGCGCGGCCTCGATGTCCGTTTTTTCCTTGCTGCGCTTGTTCCAAGGCAGGTTCAGACAAGTGTCAAGCCATGTTCGCACAACACCGGCTTCGGCCGAGGTCGGGGACATGTGGGACAAGCGACGCAGTTCGCTGAGCAGTTTTTCCTCGTGGGCTTCCGGCAGTTTGAGCGCCAGGATTTTGTCCCGATATTCATCGAGTTCCTGCTGGTTGCCGTCGCCCTCGCCGAGTTCGGTTTGTATCGTCTTGATCTGCTCACGTAAGAAGTACTCGCGTTGGTTGCGCGTGAGCTGATGTCTGAGTTTGCCCTGAATATCCCGCTCGATGTCGAGGATTTCGTTTTCATGAGATAGCAAGGAAACAACACGCGTCAGGCGGTCGACGGGGCTTGCGATTTGCAGCAGTGTCTGCTTTTCTTCGTGCCGGACGGCCACGTTTTGCGCGATGTAATCGGCCAGATGCCCGGGCTCCTTGATCTCGGCGGCGTGAAGCAAAAGATCCGACGAGAGCCGCGGGGACATATTGATATACTCTTCAAAGAAATTGTAGGCTTGGCGCATGATCGCCTCCACTTCATCCTCCGAGATGCGTTTGAGGCGGCGGCGTATCGGTGTGATCTCAACGGAAAAGTACGGATCCTCTTGAAGCTTTTCCGTGATTCGCGCGCGCGAAACACCCTCGACAAGCACACGCATGTTGTCACCGGGCAGCTTTAAAATCTGGCAAACGCGCGCGACGGTGCCAATGTCATAGAGGTCGTCAAAGCCCGGATCCTCCGAGCGCAGGTCGCGTTGCGCGACCAAAAACACCATTTGATTTCCACTCATCGCCGCTTCAATCGCACGGATCGACTTTTCACGACCGACATCGAAGTGCACAAGCATTTGCGGAAATATGACAAGACCGCGCAAAGCGAGCAGCGGAAGCTGGTTTTTCTTTGCGTCATCCATAAAAATCCCCTCCTGATGGGTCTTCTAAGCTGGGTATCCAGTTTGAGGGTTGTGTCAAATCTGGCACAACTCGGCTTTTTGGGACATAAACCAAGCCATTCTGAGTTTGTCCGACAAATAGAAAAATATTATATCGCAAAAGTCCGGCGGCGTAAAGAGCCGGATCAACGGGATACCATGCTTTGGTGGGTAAACTATGGTGCCGTGCCACCCTATATTCTGGCCTGAAGCGCTTCCGCATGTTGGGCGTAGAACGCGCCAAAGCGGTTTTCTTCAATGGCCGCGCGGATTTTTGCCATCAGTGTGTTGTAGAAATATAGGTTGTGCAGCACGCCGAGGCGCAGCGCGAGCACTTCCCCGCTCACATACAGATGCCGCAAATAAGCTCTTGAGAACCGCGCGCAGACCGGACAGCCGCAGTGCTCGTCCACGGGTTGGTCATCGCGCGTATAGCGCTCGTTTTTGAGGTTGCGGCAGCCGTCCCAGGTGTACAAATGTCCGTGTCGCGCGTTTCGGGCCGGCAGTACACAGTCAAAAAAGTCTACGCCCAAAGAGACGGCCTCTAAGATGTCCATCGGCTTGCCGACACCCATCAGATAGCGCGGTTTGGCAGCGGGCATCACAGGGAGTACATGTTCGAGAACTTCCCTTCTCTCCTGCGCCGACTCGCCGACGGCCAGGCCCCCGATCGCGTAACCCGGCAAATCAAGTGCTTCAATCTCTTCCATATGCCGGACGCGAAGCGCAAGATGCGTGCCGCCTTGGTTGATGCCAAAGAGCGCCGGGCGATGGGGCGTGGGGCCTTCCGCGCGGTCGTACAAGCGCTGTAGCGTGTCGCGGCAACGGGCAAGCCAACGCGTCGTTCGCGCGCAAGAGGCTTCGGCGTAGCGCAGCGGTGCGGGATTCTCCATGCACTCGTCGAGCGCCATCATGATATCGGAACCCAGTTTATATTGTATCTCCACCGCCGACTCCGGCGTCAGATGGATGCGCCGCCCGTCGATGTGAGAAGAGAATGTGACACCGTCTTCCGTCAAACGGCGGCGCGCGGCCAGAGAAAAGACTTGAAACCCGCCGCTGTCGGTCAAAATTGGGCCGGGGTACTGCATGAACCCATGTAGACCGCCCAAGGCAGCCACAACGTCCTCACCGGGGCGCAAATGCAAGTGATAGGTGTTACAAAGCGCGGTCTGGCATTGGATTTCGAGAAGATCCATAGCGGAAAGGCCGCCCTTGATGGCCGCTTGGGTTGCGACGTTCATAAACACCGGGGTTTGGATCGAACCGTGCGCGGTGGTGAATACGCCTCGGCGCGCCTGGCCGTC
>CAYWWF010000213.1:0-3532 GCA_964461745.1 uncultured Oscillospiraceae bacterium
CGGCAGACAAGGCTTTCGAGTTTGCGTTCGAGGTCGTGCGCGATGGGCAGTCCGTCGGAACCCAAAAACAGGAGATCCAGCCGTCCGGCGGTCTGACCGAGGAAAACCGACAGCGGCCACTGCTGGATGCTGGCCATATGTGCCGCAACGGATGCCATGCGGGCATCGTGGAACACCACCTGGCCACCCGAGGCGCAAATGCCGGCCTCCATGCAGAGCGCGGCGATGCGCGCGCCGTTGCCGCCGCAATAGGAAAGTCCCACTTCGCCTTCGGTCAGCTGCGCGCAAGCGCCGCCGAGTCGAAGACAGAACTCGGGTGTGATATCTACGCCGATTTGCCCTTGCAGACGACCGGTCCCGTCAAACGCTGGAGTGTGGCGTCGGGAGCCGAGGGAAATATGGCCGCTGACACGCGCGCCGCCCTCAATCTCTTTGCCGGGCCAGACACGTGTGTCCTCTTCCACCACCGTGTGCGCGCCGATGACGCAGCGGTCGCCGAGCACCACGCCTTCGCGCAGGATCGCGCCGTCACGCAACACGACGTCTGGGGCGGCAATCGCGCCCGTCAGCCGACAGCCGACGCCGGTTTGCAAACGCTCCACGACGCTGTGAGTCACACTCGTGCGGTCTCCAAGGAAGCTGCCCGCGCCAATCACTGCGTAAGGCCCGATTTGCACATTGTGCCCCAGATGCACGTCGGGCCCGATGTAGACCGGCGGGCGTATGGTCACGTCGCTGGGGATATGGGAGGCCGACCAGACGCCGGGGGCGACTTCCGGCACGGGGAACTGTAGTTTCAGTCGCCTGTCGAGCGCGTCAAAGCAGCAACGGCGCAAGGCTTCCGTGTCGCCCATGTCGCACCAGTAGCCCGGGACACTGACGCCCAAGATGGGTTGCTTGTCGCGTAACATCTGCGGGAACAGGTCGCGCGCGAAATCAAAGCGCGTCTGGGCTGGGATTACATTCAGCACAGCACCCTTGAAAATATAGATGCCGGTGTTGATCGTATCGCAAAACACCTGGCCCCAGGAAGGTTTTTCGATGAAGCGCGTGATTTGATCCTGCGCGTCGGTCATCACAAGGCCGTAATCGAGCAGGTTTTCTGTTTGCCGCCGCAGCACGATGGTACAGAGAGCGCCGGAACTGCGGTGGCGTGCAAGCGCCGGACGCAGATCCAAATCCAGCACGGCGTCGCCGCTGATGACCAAAAAATCTTCGTCTTCGGCCAAAAAATCCGCGCAGGCGCGCACGCCGCCGGCGGTGCCCAACGGGACGGTTTCCACGCGGTACTGCATACGGGAGCCGAATGTCTCGCCCTGCCCGAAATAGTCGGTGATTGCGTAGGGCATGGCCTGTAAGGTCAAACAGAGATCTCGTATATCAAAGGCCTGCAAGTAGGTCACAATGTGTTCCAACACGGGCTTGTCAAACAAGCGGCACATGGGTTTGGGTCGGTTTACGCTGAGCGGACGCAGGCGGGTACCTTCGCCCCCCGCCAAAATCACGGCTTTCATCTCATGCTCCTTCCTTGGTCTGCGTGGTATCGCCCTTGAGAGTGCTCATCGCTTGACTCGATATGAAACCGGTTTTTTGCGCCGTCCCACTGACAGCAGAACGGCGCTTGTGATGTATTCGCGTTCGGGATGAGAAAATCTCGTGGCGGTGCAGACAGGCCAACGCGCTCTTCTATTATGGGCAGCTTGCCCATAGAATAAACAGGGCGAGACCAAAAACAAGCCTTCGGATTTGAAGGGAAAACAATCGGCGCACGCTTACCACAGGAAAACCAGGAAAAACCCATCGGCGGTCAGCGTTTTCGGAACCAATCGCCCTGATTTTTCCACCAAAAAAGTAAAACCCGAATGAGCATTTTTGCCCAGCAACGGGCCCGATAGAGAGGGAGGAATGGGTCTCATGCCGACACAAGAGCTGTCTACGGTTCTCGGCGACCTGACAAGTGGGCTGCAGCGCATCGTCTGGGGCCCGGTCATGATTGTGCTGTTGATGGGCGCGGGTGTATATTTCTCCTTGGGAACGGGCTTTATGCAATTGCGTTCGTTTGGGCTCATTGTAAGAAAAACCCTTGGAAATCTGTTTGCGGGTCGTGGCGAGAAGACGCGCGGCATCAGCCCGTTTGCCGCGGTGAGTACGGCGCTGGCCTCGACGGTGGGCACCGGCAACATCGTCGGCGTGGCTGCGGCACTGACGCTCGGCGGGCCGGGCGCCATCTTTTGGATGTGGGTTTCGGCGTTTTTGGGGATGATGACGAAGTACGCCGAGGTGGTTTTGGCGCAAAAATTCCGCCGTCCCGACGGGCGCGGCGGTTTCTTTGGCGGGCCGATGTACGCCATGCGAGACGGACTGGGGCGTCCGGGGCTGGCCGGGCTTTACGCAACCTTGTGCCTGTTGGCTTCGATGGGTGTTGGCAACATGGTGCAGTCCGGCGCGATTTCGGAGACCGTGCGCAGCGTCTTCCCGGTCTCCTCGGCGCTCATCGGTTTGATTGTCACACTGCTTTCGGGCGCGGTCATCCTTGGCGGCGTGCGCTCGATTGCGCGCGTAACCGAAAAGCTTGTCCCGTTTATGGCGCTGCTCTATATCGGTTTGAGTGTTTTGATCTTGTTTTGTCAATATCAGCGCATCCTGCCAGCCCTGGCCAGCATTGTGCGCGAAGCGTTCCGCTTTGGACCGATTGCCGCGGGGACCGGTGGCTACGCGCTCTCACGCACGCTGACCGTAGGCCTTGCACGCGGCGTGTTTTCCAACGAGGCCGGGCTCGGTTCGGCGTCCATCGCCCACGCCGCCGCCGACGCGGCACATCCCGTCGAGCAAGGGTTTTGGGGTGCGATGGAGGTATTTCTTGACACCATAGTGATCTGCACGATCACAGCGCTTGTGATTTTATGTTCGGGTGCTTACGTCTTCCCGGGCGCGATCCCGCCGCCGGATCCGCTTGTGATTCCGATGACCGTCGCCGACGCCGGTGTGTTGAGCGCCGCCATGCCGCAGACAATGCCGCTGACAACACAGGCCTTTGTCTCTACGTTGGGAACCTGGGGTGGGATCCTGCTTATGGTCTGTACTGTTTTGTTCGCGTTGGCGACGATCATCGGCTGGAGCTTTTACGGCGACACCTGTTGTGTCTATCTGTTTCCGAAAAAACAGCGGCTGGCCCGCCGCGTCTATCGGCTGCTGTATCTTGTGTTTGTCTACGCGGGCGCGCAGATTCGCGTGGATCTGATCTGGCATGTCTCTGACATCTTCAACGGGCTTTTGGCAATCCCCAATCTCATCTCTCTCTTTTTGCTCTCAGGCATCGTGTTTTCGACCACGCGCGCGTATCGACGTGAGATGAAACCTTGAACAACAAATCGGTCGGGGAGTTCTTTCGCGCGTTTACCGTGTAATCCTTAACGCGCCTTTTCTTTTTTTCGTTTCGGTGATACAATGCAAGTCATACCAACAATCGGCTCGCCGCCCATCACGCCGAGAAAGGCAGGACATAACAATGAACGAGACCATTCAAACCATT
>CAYWWF010000214.1:0-3531 GCA_964461745.1 uncultured Oscillospiraceae bacterium
AATAGGAAAAAACAAAAAGAAAAGGTTGAGGTAGATGGAGGGTAAACTGTCTATTTTGCTGGAAGTCACTGTGTTTCTCTTTGTTTCGCTTGCGGAAAACCAGAAAATATGATACAAATATGAATAACCGAGGTTTACAACTTGGCGAAAGCGAGGCGGCGGGATGGCGGAAGAAAAACTGTACGCCAAAGTGATGATGGCGTTGGAAAACGACATATTGGACGGGCTTATCCGTGAGGATGAGGTGGTTCCGTCGATCAACCAGTTGGCCGCGTATTACAACATCAACCCGGCGACAGCGGCCAAGGGTGTTACCAAACTCACCGACGAGGGTGTACTCTACAAAAAGCGTGGCATCGGCATGTTTGTCACGCAGGGCGCGCGCGCTCAGATCTTAGAACGAAGGCGCGCTGGGTTTCGAAAGAAATATTTAGAAGCACTTTGGGAAGAGGCGCATCGTTTGGGCATTTCCAAACGAGATCTTGTGGCGATGCTCATTGCCACGGACGGATAAGCATTCGGGCAACACTACGGTGTTGCCCGAAAATAATTGGCACCGGCCTGCGGGCCGGGCCGCCGATTTTTTGAGGAAACTCGGCGGGTTAAGGTGTTTTTCCGAGGCGCATGTCCTCGGAAAAACAATGGAACTTTATTTTTCGCCGATGGCGGAAAACTCTGCGAGGCTTTTATAGACCACGGGGGCTGGCGCGATGCGTTGCGCCAGCCCCCGTCATTTCATTTAACACTCAGCACTCAGCACTCCGTTGATGGCCCGACAGGGTCATCAACGGATCTGTCCCTGTCCATACACGATAAACTTCTGTGTGGTCAGCTCTGCAAGCCCCATCGGGCCGCGCGCGTGGAGCTTTTGCGTGGAGATGCCGATTTCCGCGCCAAGGCCAAACTCGAAGCCGTCGGTGAAGCGCGTCGAGGCGTTGACGTAGACCGCCGCGGCGTCCACGCGGTTAAGAAAGGTTTGCGCGGTACCATAGTTGTCGGTCACAATGGCCTCGGAGTGGCGCGTGCCGTACTCGGCAATGTGCGCCAAAGCCTGCTCCACACCGGAGACAACGCGCACGGACAGTTTCTGATCCAAGTATTCGGCAGCGTAGTCCTCGGGGGTGGCCTCTTGCACCTCTGACCCCAGAACCGCGCGGGTTTCCGGGCAGCCGAAAAGCTGGACGCCCTTTGTTTTGAGCTTTTCAAACACCTTTGGCAAAAACGTGCCCGCAATGGGCCGCGCGACAAGCAACGACTCGGCGGCGTTGCAGACGGAGGGGCGCGAGGTTTTGGCGTTGAAGACGATCTCACAGGCCATATCGAGGTTGGCGTCCGTGTCTACGTAAACGTGGCAGTTGCCGACGCCGGTCTCAATCACGGGCACACGGGCGTTTTCGACGACGGAGCGAATCAGGCCCGCGCCGCCGCGGGGGATCAGGACATCCAAGATGCCTGTGAGCGCCATCATATCCACGGCGCTTTGGCGCGAAGTGTCATCAATCAGGCAGACGGCGTCAGCCGGGAGCTTAGAGGCTTCCAAAGCCGCGCGCATGACGTCCGTAAGCTTTTGATTGGAGTGGAACGCCTCTTTGCCGCCGCGCAGAAGTACCGCGTTGCCGGCTTTGAGGCAGAGCACCGCCGCATCCACCGTGACGTTGGGCCGTGCTTCATAGATCAGACCCACGACGCCGAGCGGGACACGCTGCCGACCGATCATCAGGCCGTTGGGACGGCGGATCATCTGAGAAATCCCACCGACGGGGTCGTCGAGAGTCGCGACCTGGCGGACGCCTTCGGCGATGGCATTCAACCGGGCCTCCGTCAAGGTCAGCCGGTCGATGAGTCCCTCGTTCAAACCGGAAGCACGCCCGTGGGCCACGTCTTCGGCGTTGGCGGCCAAAATGTCCGCTTGAGAAGAGAGCAGCGCGTCGGCGATGCGCAAAAGAACCTGGTTTTTTGTGTTGGTATCGGCACCGGCAATCTGGGGTGCGGCGGCCTTCACGCGCAGACCCCAATCTCTGGCCGTTGTCATAGCAAAATCCTCCCATGTCCTATGCCCGCCGCGCGGGGGCACAGGCAGCGTAGCGTTTTTTAGAGAATCTTATTCAAACGGATTGGCTCGCGTGGTAAAAATTGTACCCACGGGCTCACGCTTTAAGATCCGATAGAGGATGGCGGGGTCGGCGCCCGAGGCGATGACCATGTCGACTTTGGCGTCCAGCGCGGTTCTCGCGGCGTTTAGCTTGGAGACCATACCGCCGGTTCCGCGTTTGCTGCCCGCGCCGCCCGCGCGTCCGAGAAGGTCGTCGCTGACCGAGCGCACGACACGGATCGGCGCGGCGTTCGGGTCCTGGCGAGGGTCGGCCTCATAGAGCGCGTCGATGTCAGTGAGCAGCACAAGCAGATCCGCGCCGACCAGTTCGGCCACCAGCGCGCTGAGCGCGTCGTTGTCGCCAAAAAAACGGTGTTCGCCGGATTCAATCTCATCAAAGGCCACCGCGTCGTTTTCGTTGACAATCGGTAGCGCGCCGAGCGCCCAAAGCGCGTAAAATGTCTCTTTGACGTTTTGGCGCAGCGCGTCGCGCGCGACATCTGAGCGTGTAAGCAAAATCTGCGCGACGGTGGTGCCATATTCGCCAAACATTTGGTCATAGACATGCATGAGCTGGCACTGGCCGACCGAGGCGGCGGCCTGTTTCTGGCGCAATTCGCGCGGTGCCGTCAGCCCTAAACGGCTGGCACCCACGCCGATGGCGCCGGAGGTGACCAAAACGGTCTCGCAGCCCGCATTCTTGATGTCGCTGAGCACGCGTACGAGGCGCTCCATGCGCCGGAGGTTTAAGTGACCGGTGTCGTGCGTCAGTGTTGAGGTGCCGACTTTGACGACGATGCGCCGGTAGGGGGCGGCCAAGATGGATGTCTGCGCGTCGGTCTCTTCCGTCACGGTAGGGGTATATGGCATATTGCATCACTCCGGACAATAGGATGTGGACAAGAGCGTTTTTTCAAGTGGCAGTGCCATTATAGTTCATATTCGGCCATTCGGCAACAGAAATTCTCAGGCAACACAGCTTGTTTTTCTCTCGTAAGTATCGTATATTGTCTTGGGGGTTGAAACAAAATGCAAGTTGTGTTGGTGGAACCGGAGATTCCGCAGAATACCGGCAATGTGGCGCGTACCTGCGCGGCGACGGGCACTTCGCTGCATCTCGTGGGCCCTTTGGGGTTTTCTCTGGAAGATCGTTATCTCAAGCGCGCGGGTCTGGACTATTGGCCGCTGCTGAATTTGACCGTGCATGAAAACTGGGACGCGTTTGCCGCGCAGTTGGGTGATCGTCCGGCGTGGTTTTTGTCTACGAAGGCCACGCGCGGACACACGGAGGTATCCTTTGCCCCGGACGATTTTTTGATCTTTGGCAAAGAAACCGCCGGGCTCTCCGACGCCATTCGCATGGCCCATCCAACCCGGCTCTTGCGCATTCCGATGCGTTCGGAGGCCAGAAGCCTAAACCTCTCAAACTCTGTGGCGAT
>CAYWWF010000215.1:0-3523 GCA_964461745.1 uncultured Oscillospiraceae bacterium
CAGCAATCGGCTTCGTTTTCTTTTTTTATCTGTCTACTTGACAGGGGGCGGTTCAGCTTCGGGGGGATTTTTTAGTTATTAGAAAGCCTCAATGCGTTTTTACAATAAGTTTTACAGCACTTCCCCGCGTGTCTCGCGGATCTGCGCCTGGGCCGCCGCCAAACGCGCGATGGGCACGCGGAACGGCGAGCAACTGACGTAATCCAAACCCGTGAAGTGGCAGAACTCGACGGACGACGGGTCGCCGCCGTGTTCGCCGCAGATGCCAAGCTTAATTTTCGGCTTCGCGCTGCGGCCGAGCTTGGCCGCCATGGAGACAAGCTTGCCAACGCCATTGCGGTCGAGTTTGGCAAACGGATCGGATTCGTAAATCTTGCGCGCGTAGTAGACGTCGAGGAAGCTGCCGGCATCGTCGCGGGAGAAGCCGAAGGTCATTTGCGTAAGATCGTTCGTGCCAAAGCTGAAGAAGTCGGCCTCCTGCGCAATTTCATCGGCGGTCAGCGCCGCACGCGGAATCTCAATCATCGTACCGACGAGGTAATTGAGCTTCACAGAGGAAGCCGCAAGGATTTCGTCGGCGGTCTTGACAATGATGCCCTTGACAAACGCCATTTCATGCACATCACCGACGAGCGGGATCATGATTTCCGGCGTAATATCAATGCCTTCGCGGGTTTTCACGGCCAAAGCCGCCTCAATAATCGCGCGGGTCTGCATCTCGGCGATTTCGGGATAGGAAACGGCCAGGCGGCAGCCGCGGTGGCCCATCATTGGGTTGAACTCATGGAGTCTGCCAACCGTGTCCTTGAGGCTCTCGAAAGTGATGTTCATGTCACGGGCCAGCGCGCGCATGTCGTCCTCTTTTTGCGGCAGGAACTCATGCAAGGGCGGGTCGAGCAGGCGAATGGTCACCGGGCGGTGGCCCATCGCGGTGAAGATTCCCTCAAAGTCGGCACGCTGCATCGGAAGCAGTTTATCCAAAGCCACGCGACGCTGGGCTTCACTGGTCGAAAGGATCATCTCACGCATTGCGGGAATGCGGTCGGGCTCAAAGAACATGTGCTCGGTGCGGGTGAGGCCGATGCCTTCCGCGCCAAAGGAGACGGCGGTTGCCGCGTCGGCCGGGGTGTCGGCGTTGGTGCGCACGCGCAGACGGCGGACTTCGTCGGCCCAAGCCATAAACGTCGCGAAGTCGCCAGTCACTTCCGCCTCGACCGTCGGAATTTCGCCGATATAGACATGGCCCGTGGAGCCGTCGATGCTGATGAAATCACCGGACTTCAAAACCTTGTCGTTTACCTTCACGGTACCCTGATCTTCGTTTACGACAAGCGCGCCGCAACCGGCCACACAGCAGGTGCCCATGCCGCGCGCCACGACGGCCGCGTGAGAGGTCATACCGCCGCGCGCAGTCAGGATGCCGATGGCCACATGCATACCCTCGATGTCTTCGGGGGAAGTCTCTTGGCGCACAAGGACTACGGGTCCGTTTTTAGCCTCACGCACGGCCTCGTCGGCGGTGAAGCAGATGCGTCCGCAAGCGGCGCCCGGAGAAGCCGGAAGCCCGGTGGCGGCGGGAGACGCGGCTTTGAGCGCCTTCGCCTCAAACTGCGGATGCAGCAGAGCGTCGAGTTGCTTCGGATCAACTTTGAGCAGCGCATCTTCCTTCGAGCACATACCCTCGTTTACGAGGTCGACGGCGATTTTCAGCGCGGCCTGGGCCGTGCGCTTGCCGTTGCGGGTCTGGAGCATATAGAGCTTGCCTTTTTCGATTGTAAACTCCATGTCCTGCATATCTTTGTAATGCTTTTCAAGCGCCTCAGCATAACCGGCGAATTGGTTGTAAAGCTCCGGCGCGATTTCGCGAAGCTGGTCGATGGACTGCGGTGTGCGGATGCCCGCGACGACGTCCTCGCCCTGGGCGTTCATCAGGAATTCACCATAGAGCTTCTTTTCGCCGGTCGCCGGGTTGCGCGTGAACGCGACGCCGGTGCCGGAGTCTTCGCCCATGTTGCCAAAGACCATCGCCTGAACGTTGACGGCGGTGCCCCAAGAGCTCGGGATGTCGTTTAAGCGGCGGTAGACAATCGCACGCGGGTTGTTCCAAGAGCGAAACACAGCGCGGACGGACTCCATGAGCTGCATCTTCGGGTCGGCCGGAAAGTCGCCTCCCTTTTGGGCTTTATAATACGCCTTAAACTCGCTCACCAGGGTCTTCATATCTTCGGTGTCGAGTTCGAGGTCGAGCTTTACGCCTTTTTTCTCTTTGATTTCGTCGATGATCTTCTCAAAGTTGTGCTTCGGCAGCTCCATGACAACATCCGAGAACATCTGAATGAAGCGGCGGTAGGAGTCGTAGACAAAGCGCGGGTTGTTTGTGAGGCGCACGAGGGTTTCGGCCACGGTGTCGTTCATGCCGAGGTTTAGGATGGTGTCCATCATGCCGGGCATCGAGGCGCGCGCGCCCGAGCGCACGGAGACGAGCAGCGGATTTTCCGCGTCGCCAAGGCGTTTGCCCATGAGGTTTTCCAGGTTGTGAAGCTGCTCTAAAATTTGTTTCTCCAGCTCGGCGGAGATGACTTCTCCGTCTTTATAATACTGCGTGCAGGCCTCGGTGGTCACCGTAAAGCCCTCAGGCACGGGCAGATTGAGGCTCTTCATCTCGGCTAGGTTGGCACCTTTGCCACCGAGAAGCGATTTCATGTCGCCACGGCCTTCAGAAAACAGGTAGACATACTTCATTCGATCTTCTCCTTTATGGTGTTGTCCCTGGTATTATATCATGCCGGGTCAAGAATACAAGGAAGAATCTAAAAAGTTGAAGTTTGCTAAACATTTCAGGGATTGACTTGATTGTAAATGTCCGCAAATCCATGATAGTGGCCGTAGCGAAAAACTGAAAAAACCAGAGCGTGCGCGAGCGCAGGCTCTGATTTCTTAGGAAAGCAAAGGTCGAAGTAGCGTTTTTCTCCCAGTCGACCCATTTATGGGAGTTTGGTATGAGAACGGAAGAACATCTATCCTTTGCATTTAAACTGTTTTATTGCTGTTTGGTTTGCTGGCCTTGCTGGCCCTGTTGCTGACCTTGCTGCTGACCCTGTTGCTGACCGGCTTGCTGTGTGCCTTGTTGACCACCGCTCATGTTGCTGATGATCTGCGGCACTTTGTCAATGATTTGACTTACGCTGCCCGGCGCAGCGATCGGCGCAATGCTGACGTTGCCTTTGTCAATGATAAGCACCGCATCTGTGCAAAGCTTCGCGCCAAGACCCAACGCACCGCCGCCCATGAAATTGCCCATGCCGCTAGATTTTCCGGACTGACTTTTCGCCTGCGAGTCCCCTCCGCCATAACCAACGGTAACGGAGATGACAGGCAGGAAGGTTTTGTCCGCGTGTGTGACCGGTTTCCCAATCATACCCTCACGTTGGGTAAAGTTCTCCATATTGGTAAACAGGGTGTCTACGTTTTGCATTAAGTTTTCCATTTATACCGCAACCTTTCTCTTTTGTTTTTTGTTTTG
>CAYWWF010000216.1:0-3491 GCA_964461745.1 uncultured Oscillospiraceae bacterium
TTTCCTACATCAGGGGGCTTCTTGTCTATTGTCCGTTTTTACTGGTCCTGCTCATTGAGCGGGGGCGGCTATTTCTTTTTGCCCATAAGTATGAAGGCGACCAATCCCGCAAATGCGATCATAAGTGTCAACGCTTCATAGGTAGACAAAGCCTCACCCCCTTCCGGAGGTTGTGGCGAACCGTCCCTGGCTGCCCTCTGTATGGTAAAGTATAGCGGATATGTCGATTTATGTCAACACACAGTGTATTGCCTTCACCCCCTCCCCAAAAACACAAAACCCCCAAGACTACGAAACAACGGTAGTCTTGGGGGTTTCTCTCAAACCATACAAACCGACACGGTAATCCGACCTTACACCAGCTCCAGCAGCGCCATTTCGGCGGCGTCGCCGCGGCGCGGGCCGAGGCGGGTGATGCGGGTGTAACCGCCCTGACGGTTTTTGTACTTCGGCGCCGTCTGATCAAACAGCTTCTTCACAGCGTCTTCCTTGGTCATAAACGCCATCGCGCTGCGGCGCGCGGCCAACGTGTTTTGCTTGCCCAAGGTGATCATGCGCTCGACGATCGGGCCGACTTCGCGCGCGCGAGTGACGGTCGTCTCAATACGGCCATATTCAATGACGTTGGTGACCATCGCGCGCAGCATGGCCAAACGATGGGCCGTGGGCCGTCCAAGTTTCACCGGCATAGTTGTTTTCCTCCTTCTATGGGTGGGGCGGAATGAATTCAGGTTAGATCAAAGGATAGGACTCAGGCCTCTTCCGAACTCAGGCTGAGGCCCATATCGCCCAGCTTCTGTATGACCTCTTCGAGGCTCTTTCGACCGAGGTTGCGGACCTTCATCATGTCCTCCTCGGTTTTGACTAGCAGATCCTCGACCGTGTTGATGCCCGCGCGTTTGAGGCAGTTGAAGCTACGAACCGACAAGTCGAGTTCCTCAATGGTCATCTCCAAGACCTTATCGCGCTGGGCTTCGGCCTTTTCCACAACCGTAGACTTCGTACTCGTCATCTCCGAGAGATCCACAAACAGACTCAAGTGATCCGAAAGGATTTTGGCACCAAGACTCACGGCGTCCACCGCGGAAATCGTGTTGTCTGTCCAGACTTCGAGTGTCAACATATCGAAGTCGGTGACGTTGCCGACACGCGTATTTTCCACGGAGTAGTTGACCTTCAGGACAGGTGTGTAAACGGAATCCACCGGAATCATGCCGATGACATTCACCGGCGGTTTGTTGCGCTCAGCAGGGACATAGCCCCGGCCATGGGAGAGCGTCATCTCCATACTCAGATGCGCGTCGGCCTCCAGCGTGGCTATGTGCAGCTCAGGGTTTAAAATCTCCACTTCACTGTCACACTGGATGTCACCGGCGCGGACAACGCCTTCACCGGTGGCCTCTATGAACAGAACCTTGGTTGTGGGCGCGTGGAGTTTGGCCACTAAGCCCTTGATGTTGAGAATGATCTCAGTGACGTCTTCTTTGACGCCGGGAATCGTGGAAAACTCATGGTCCACACCGGCAATTTTTACGGAGGTAACCGCCGTTCCCGGAAGAGAAGAGAGCAGGATGCGGCGCAGGGAGTTGCCAAGCGTGGTACCGTAACCCCGCTCCAGCGGAACCACGGTAAACTTACCGTAGGAAGGGTCGTCGTTAACTATGCACTCAATGCGCGGCTTTTCAATTTCAATCATGAAGCCAGCGTTCCTCCTTCTCGCAGGTCACGCACACTGGGACAATGGAAGCCTCTGAAGTGTCTTTTCCTGTCCGACCGGATTGCCTCTCACACGGCTTGCTTCCTCGAAACCTCGGACAAAGCAGTTTACGCAGCGTGAGGGCTGCCTATGATAAACCCAGACAAAGCATCCGGTGTCGACGAAAAAACAATCACTATTTGGAGTACAACTCGACGATGAAGTGCTCTTCCAAAGGCAGATCAATGTCCTCACGAAGCGGCAGGCGAACGACGCGGGCCGTGACATTGTCCCGGTCGAAATCGAGCCAGCCGGGCGGAACGCGCGAGGCGTTGTTTTCCAGCGTTGTCTTGATCTTATCGATGTTCCGGCTTCTGGCTTTGAGCGTAATTTCATCGCCGACCTTGACTTGGAAGGACGGGATGTTTACGTTGCGACCGTTGACTTGGAAGTGGCCGTGACTCACGAGCTGACGCGCTTCCGGGCGAGACATGGCAAAGCCCAAGCGATAGATCGTGTTGTCAAAACGGCTTTCCAAAAGACGCAGGAGGTTGTCGCCGGTGACGCCGGTGGCGCGGGCGGCCATGTCGAAATATTTCTCAAACTGGCTCTCCAAAACGCCATAGTAGCGGCGGGCTTTTTGCTTTTCACGGAGCTGTGTGCCGTATTCAGAGACTTTCTTGCGGCCTTGGCCGTGCTGTCCGGGCGGATATGCGCGGCGGACAACGCCGCATTTGTCAGAATAGCAGCGGTCTCCTTTGAGAAAAAGCTTTTGGCCTTCCCGGCGGCACTGCCGGCACACCGCGTCGGTATATCTTGCCATATGTCTCGTACCTCCTATACGCGCCGTCTTTTGGGCGGGCGGCAACCGTTGTGGGGAATGGGCGTTACGTCTTTGATCATGTTGATCTCAAGCCCCGCGGCCTGGAGCGCGCGGATGGCGGCTTCGCGGCCCGAACCCGGCCCTTTGACGTAAACTTCCACTGTTTTGAGCCCATGTTCCATCGCGGCTTTGGCGGCGGTTTCCGCGGCCATCTGCGCGGCAAACGGTGTGGACTTACGGGAACCACGGAAGTTCAGGGCACCCGATGAACACCAAGACAGGGCGTTGCCCTGCAAATCGGTGATGGTGACAAGTGTGTTGTTGAAGGAAGAACGGATGTGAGCCGCGCCCTTCTCTATGTTTTTCTTTTCCCGACGCTTACGGGAGACAGTACGTTTGGCTTTGGGCTGCGCCATATGAGTCCCTCCTTACTTTCTCTTGTTGGCGATGGTGCGCTTGGGTCCTTTGCGCGTACGCGCATTGGTCTTCGTGCGCTGACCGCGTACAGGTAGGCCCTTGCGGTGCCGCAGACCGCGATAACATCCGATTTCCGTCAGGCGTTTGATGTCCATGGCGATGGAACGGCGCAGGTCACCTTCTACGTGCAGCTCTTTTTCGATGATCTCACGCAGACGCGCGACTTCGTCTTCCGTCAGGTTTTTCACCCGTGTGTCAGGGTTAATGCCTGTTT
The DNA here is from genome assembly GCA_964461745.1 of uncultured Oscillospiraceae bacterium. GTDB lineage: Bacteria > Bacillota > Clostridia > Oscillospirales > UBA929 > JAVBPF01. The sequence goes on from CAYWWF010000216.1 coordinate 3,211, forward strand.
TGGCCAGGATCTGATTCGAGGTTGTGCGGCCAATGCCAAAAATGGATGTGAGGCCGATTTCCACTCGTTTGTCACGAGGCAAGTCGACGCCGGCAATACGTGCCATATAGGTCCCTCCACTGCATCATTATACCTGAAAAATTCAGATGTTAAACCGAAAACCGACGCAATCTCGCGTCAAAGTCACGGTCGCAAGGGTTTAAGCGAGAAGAATTGACAAAAAAATGAGTAATACAACAAAACACGCAGCTTTTGCTCGGGCCATAGCGGCCTGAGCAAAC
>CAYWWF010000217.1:0-3452 GCA_964461745.1 uncultured Oscillospiraceae bacterium
AACCGGCGATGACCAAGGGATCAAAGACGCCGTCGGCGGCGGCGTCGTTTAGGAGTCTGACAACACCGGCCCGATCACCGGGCTCGGGCAGTGAGTGGGAGAGTGTGGCAGAAAGCATTTTGAGAGACGCGGCCTTATCCTGTATGTTTTGCAAGACGGTCATGCGCTGTTGTTGCATCACTTCTTCCATCGTGACGGAGACGGAGGCGGTAAAACCGTTGCTGACAATTTGGCCGAACACAAAGATACAAGCGGCAATCACGGCCAGCAAAAGAAGAGCAAACAACAGAGGGCGAACATTTCTGTTTTTCATAGGGAAAACCGCCTCCCACCGGGTTTGTTCATCCTAGACCCCAAGGATGGATTCGAGTTTCTGCAAAATGATTTTCTCATCGCAGGGTTTGACGATGAAGTCCCGCGCGCCGACCTTCAGCGCGTTCATCACACTGTCTTGGTTGGCGTTGCTCGTAAGGAAGATCAGCGGTTTGCCGGTGGTTTTGACCTTCTGGCTTCCGGCGAGCTCAAAGCCGTTCATCTCCGGCATGTCGATGTCGAAAATGAACAGATCCGGCGCATGGATGTCGAGGAATTTCAGTGCCGCCTTGCCCGAAGAGACCGCAAAAAAGCGATAGCGTCCACTGAGTATGCCTTTGAGGGTGTTGAGAATCTCCGGACTGTCGTCGACCGCCAGAATCATCGGCTGTTTTTCCGCGGATGTATCGGACACCAAGACGTGGAGGTCTTCGGCAACCTGTTGGCTTGGCTTGTCCTCTTCTTTCGCGCGCGTGATCACGCGGTAGCGCGCGGTTAGAAAGGCGATGGAAAACGCCGACAGATTGGCGCTGAAACGCTCAACCATGGTCTCACAAATGACAAGCTTCTGCGCGTTCATGGATTCAATCAAGAAATCGCAGTCCGCCGTGAGCAGCGTAGCCCAGCAAGCGTGCAGAAGCGTACGCAGCCGACCCAGAGCGTCCACAAAGAGTTTGCTTTGATTTTCCCAGAGGAACTTCTTGATTTGCGCGATGTCGACGTCGGCGGTGGACGACAAGGTCTCGAGCGCGTCGTAACAGGCTTGGAGGTCTTCCTCGGTGGCGTCTACAGGTATGGTGCAGCCGGAAGAGGAAAGAATCTGGGTCATTTGTGTGTGATCCAACATGGCAAAGCCTTCTTTCTCTATCTTTCAGGTTGAGTAGAAACAGGCGTAATTATACGGTAAAACCCAAGGGCTTTCAATCCTGTGGCGGTCGGAAAGAAGATTTTTCCGTAATGAACAAAAATGTGTGGGTTTTATACAAAAACATGTCAGGGTTTATTTTTGGGAATTGAACTGAAAGTTTTTGTTAACTGTGTGATAAAAGGCCGGGGATCAACCTGTTTGCCTTCCGGCTTTGTCGAATAAAAATACATAAAACTTAAAGCTTATGCACGAGTTCAGGGGTGAGCCCCCAAATCTCTTCGGCGTACTGACGTACCGTGCGGTCGCTGGAAAAAGCTCCGGCGTTTGCCATGTTCAAAAAGCAACGGCGCGTAAAGGCCACGGGGTTGTGTAGACGGTCGCGGTTGATTTCCAAGAAGGACTCTACGCAGGCCTCAAAATCCAGCAGCAGATAGTAGGGGTCGGGCCGGTGCCAGGACGCGCCTTTGAGAATGGAGTCAAACAGCTCCCGGAACATGCCCGAGCGCCCGTCGTCAAACGTGCCGTCGATCAGGGTGTCGAGCACGCGTCGGATGCGCGAGTTGTTCTCATAGAGCGACTTGGGGTTGTAGCTGTCTTCGATCTCATGGAGCTGTTCTACGCGCGCGCCGAAAATGTAGTTGTTTTCCGCTCCGGCTTGTTCGACGATTTCGATGTTCGCGCCGTCAAAGGTGCCCAGCGTCACGGCGCCGTTTACCATGAACTTCATGTTGCCCGTGCCGCTGGCCTCGGTACCAGCTGTGGAAATTTGCACAGAGACGTCGGCCGCGGGCATCATCCGTTCGGCCAAGCTTACGTTGTAATTCGGCAAAAATACGACTTGCAGCCGACGGGCCACGTCGGGGTCGCCGTTTACGAGCAAAGCGACCTCATGAATGAACTTGATGATGCCTTTGGCGCGGAAGTAGCCCGAAGCGGCCTTCGCGCCAAACAGGAAGGTTGTCGGATGAAATTCAGTGAGTGTGCCGTCTTTGAGCCGGAAGTAAAGATCCAGGATGCAAAACGCGGTGAGAAGCTGCCGCTTGTACTCATGCAGCCGTTTGGACTGCACCACGAAGAGGGAGCTTGGGTTTATCAATATGTTTTCACGCTGAAATACATACTGGGCCAGCGCCTGTTTGTTTTCTTCCTTGATCTGCGCGAAACGGCGCAGAGATTCGACATCGTCGGCATAGGGTTCGAGGCGTTTGAGTTGCGGCAGGTCACGCAAAAACGCGTCTCCGATGCGCTCGGTGATGAAGGCCGAGAGCTTGGGGTTACAGAGGCCGAGCCAGCGGCGCTGTGTGATGCCGTTTGTCTTGTTGGAGAAGCGCTCGGGGTAAAGCGCGTACCAGGGCTGCAAAGCCTTGGTTTTGAGGATCTCCGTGTGCAGCGCGGCCACGCCGTTTGTCGCGTGCGTGGCGAAGATGGCCATGCGCGCCATGTGGATTCTATGGTCTTCATCGATCAGCAGATAGGGCTTCTGCGCGTCGCCGCGTATGCCTTTGACCAGTAAGTCCTGGCTGAGACGATGTTGCAACATCACAACATAGGGGTAGACATCCGGAAGTACCGAACAAAACAGCCCGACGTCCCATCGCTCAAGCGCCTCGGCCATGATGGTGTGGTTGGTGTAGGAAAACGTGTTCACAACGAGCGGGAACGCTTGCTCGAAGGTCAGGCCCTCCCCGGCCACGAGTAGGCGCAGCAATTCGGGGATGGCGACGGTCGGGTGGGTGTCGTTGAGCTGGATGGCGTAGGTTTCGGGCAGACGCGAAAAATCCGTGCCATGTCTCTCTTTGTAAACGCGCAGAAGGTCCTGCAGCGACGCGCTGGCCAGAAAATACTGCTGTTTGAGGCGCAGTTTCTTGCCATCTGCGTCCGCGTCGGGTGGATAGAGCACGCTGGAGATGATTTCAGCGGCGTTTTTGGCGTGAAAGGCCCCGAGGGTATTGCCCTCACAGAATTTTTGATAGTCAAAGGTGCTCAGCGCCTCGGCTTGCCAGAGCCGCAAGGTGTTGATGGTGTTGCCGCCGTAACCGATGATGGGCATGTCGTAGGGCACGGCCCAGACGGACTGATCCCCGAAGTCGACGCGCACGCGTTCGTTTTCTCGGCGCACGCTCCAGGGGTCTCCGAAGCGCGTCCAGTCGTCGGCGCTTTCCTCTTGGAAGCCCTCGCGGAAAGTCTGTTTGAACAAACCGTAGCGATAGCGGATGCCGTAGCCGTGCAGCGGCAGATCCATTGTGGCCGCCGAGTCGAGAAAACAGGCCGC
>CAYWWF010000218.1:0-3349 GCA_964461745.1 uncultured Oscillospiraceae bacterium
CGTCGGACATCCCGTTCTTTCAAAGAAAAACGCTCTCTTGTATAATATTTTGAGAAAATATACAAAAATGATTGACAGCCATTTCTCGGGAATGTTAATATATTCTTACAAAACAATATCGAGGAGGCGGGCCATGACTTACGATCCTAACAATCCGAATCAGTACGACCCCAATCAGCAGTACTACCAGAGCCCCACGCCGCCGCCCTATGGCGGTCCCCAGAAGGGCAACGGTTTGCCCCTGTCCATCGCCGGTTTGGTGCTTGCCATTGTTGCGCCGATCATCATGAGCATCGGCGGCGGTACCTATTCGCCAATTCTCGTCTACGTCGGCCTGTTCCTTGGCATCGCGGCCATAGCTCTGTCTGTCATCGGCATGGTGATGGGTGTCAACGCCCGCAAAATGCTTCCGATCGAAGCGCGCGGCCCGGCTACGGCGTCCATGGTCTTGGGCATCATCGGTGTCTCTCTGGCGACACTGCTCACCTTGATCTGCGGTTGCGCCGCCTGCTCGATGATTTCGGCTGTGGGACAATTCCGTAGCGGCCTGGGTAGCCTGTTTGGTTGATCCTTCCCTGCAATTTCGGCACAATAAGGCCGGACTGGAAACGGTCCGGCTTTTTCCATGGAGGCTACAGTTATGCATCCTATCTTTCATCTGCTTGGGATTGAAATCCCGGCCTATGGCCTAATGGCCTTGCTGGGCGGCGCTTTGGGCAGCGCGGTGGTTCTTCTGCGGCGCAGGCGTTTCCCAACCATCCCACGACTGGACGCCGTGAACATGCTCGCGATGTGTTTTGTGGGCATCCTTGTTGGCGCCAAAGCGCTGTTTATCATCACAAACATCCCCAAAATCATCGCCAATTGGGATCTTGTCATGGCCTATCCGCTCGACGCGATGGTTTCGCTGTTTGGCGGCCTTGTGTTTTACGGCGGCGTTCTGGGTGGGTTTACGGCGGTCTATCTCTACATACGCAAATACCGCATCGATTTGTGGGGCGCGCTTGACCTGTTCGCGCCGGCCATCCCGGCCGGGCACATGCTGGGCCGCATCGGTTGCTATCTCGGCGGTTGCTGTTACGGCATGGAAGTGCCTTGGGGCGTCACCTTTACCGAGTCCTTGGCACCCGGTTGCAACGGCGTACCGCGGATGCCGGTGCAGCTCTATGAGGCTGGTATCAATCTACTGATTTTTTTGGTTTTGTTGCTCTACGAACGCAAACCCCGCCGGACGGGTCGTACACTCGCGCTCTACCTGCTGCTGTATGCGCCCGCGCGCTTTGTGCTTGAGTGCTTCCGTGGGGATGTCGGGCGCGGCGTCTGGCTCCTATCGACATCTCAGTGGCTGAGCATTCTTCTGTTTGTGGGCGGTCTGTACCTGTTTTTGCGCGCGCCCACCGCGTCGCGGCAGACGCCGGAGCCCGCTTCGGCGATCTTGGACTCGAAAAACGAAAAAAGCACTTGATTCTTTTGAGAAACATGGTACAATAGTCAAGTGATTCTAACAGAAGGGTGGATGCTATCATGGCCTACTTCATCACGGACGATTGCACCAGTTGTGGCGCTTGCGAATCCGAATGCCCCGTCTCTTGCATCTCCGCCGGCGACGCCAAATACGTCATCGACGAAGAAGTGTGCATCGATTGTGGCGCTTGTGCGGCGGTGTGTCCGGTGGACGCGCCCCAGCCGAAATAGTTTTTTTAAACTTCTCAGGGCCGTCTCTCCCGAGGGGTTTCCTCTCCGCCTTTTGCAATGCGGCGGCAGGATGCCTTTGGGGCGAGACGGTCTTTGTGTAGGGGGGTGCGTATGAATCCCCAAGATGTTTTGACAGAAGACCTCGGAGGTTTTGACTTTTTTCAGCCCGCGAAGCATTTCAGGCTCGGCGGGGATTCTTTGGCGCTGTCCGCGTTTGTGCGGCTGTATCCCGGGGAGCGGGTCTGCGACCTCGGCTGCGGTGTCGGCGCGCTCTCGCGCTTGCTGTTGCGCCGCCGGGCGGATTTGTTGCTGGACGGGCTGGAGCTTGACGAAGACGCCGCGTGCTGGGGTGCACGCAATCTTGAACCCTACCCGCAATGCCATGTCCTCGTCGGCGACATTCGTGACATCCGCCGCCACATCCCCGAGGGTGGTACCTACACGCTTGTGGTCTCCAACCCGCCTTATCACGGTGGAGAACGCGGCGCGCAAGCGACAAAACACCATTATGCGCGCTGTGACGCCTCCTGCCCGCCCGAGGCGCTTTGTGATGCGGCGGCCTTCCTGCTCAACAATGGCGGGCGTTTCTGCCTGTGTTTTCCCGCCGAACGGCTCACGGATTGGCTGGTTCTGCTGCGCGCACGGCGTTTGGAGCCCAAGCGCATAGAGTTTCGGCTACGTTCCGATGGTGTCACGGCACGTTTGGCGCTCGTCGAGGCGCAAAAAAGCGCCCGTAATGGGGCTCTTGTGACGGCAAGGCGGTTGGACGATCGTTGAATTCACTTGCGAAATGCAGCTTTTTTAGAACACGCCCCGAGGAGGTTTCTTATGCCCGGTATCCTGTATCTTGTCCCTACGCCCATCGGACACCTGGGCGACCTCTCCCCGCGCGCGCTGGAGACATTGCAAACTGTCTCCCTAATTGCCGCCGAGGACACGCGCGTGACCCGAAAACTGCTCACGCATTTTGACATCCATGTCCCGCTGCTGAGCTACCACGAACACAACCGCGTGGAAAGCGGACAGCGCATTGTGGCGCGGCTGGAGGAGGGCGAGTCGGTTGCGCTGGTCACCGACGCGGGCACACCGGGCATCAGCGACCCGGGTCAGGCCCTCGTGAACCTCTGTGCCGAGCGAGGCCTGCCCGTGACGGCGTTGCCGGGCCCCTGCGCGCTCGTCACGGCCCTGAGCCTGTCGGGTTTACCGGGTGGTTGTTTTTGTTTCGAGGGCTTTTTGTCCGTCAACCGCAAGAACCGGCAAAAACATCTGAGGCGCCTTCTGAAAGAAACGCGTACGATGGTCTTCTATGAGGCCCCGCATAAACTCTTGGCCACACTCTCGGACTTGCTGAGCGCCCTCGGCGACCGGCGTATCGTCATCGCGCGTGAGCTTACAAAACTGCACGAAGAAGTGTTGCGGCTCACACTCTCCGAGGCGTTGCGGCATTTTGAGATTACGCCTCCCCGCGGCGAGTTCGTGTTGGTCATCGAAGGCGCGCCGGAAGAAGATGAACCGCCGGGCAGCATGGAAGAGGCCCAGGCGTTGGTGCGCGCGGCCCTGTCCGAGGGGGTAAAACTGCGAGACGCTGTACGCGCGGCGGCCACGCAGACGGGCCAACCCAGAAACGCGCTGTATGATGCGATGCTGCGGGAGG
>CAYWWF010000219.1:0-3242 GCA_964461745.1 uncultured Oscillospiraceae bacterium
GTCCCCCTGCAACGCTTTTATCCTCTCAAGCATCTGGCTTTCATCGTAGGCTTGCTCCGAGAAGGGTTCGAAGAAAACAAGTTCCGCGTACAGCAACCCGTCCAGCATAAACTCATTCACCATAAGCTGCTCAAAGCCCGATGTGTCCATCGTCAGCAAGACCTCGGACGTTTCGTCCCCGAGGGGGCCCTCACGCTCATACGCGAGCGGCTCATCCATCGCCGCCATGTCATACACCTGAGGATCAAACAGCCTGAACTGATCCAGTTCTTCTATCTCGTTGTTGTCCGGCGTGTACTGGAAGAAATACTTGTACCGACCGAACTCCGACTCACTCGTGAGCTCCAGCAGGAAATGGGTGACGGGTTTTGCGGGAGCCGGATCGATCAAAAAGCCGGTCACCTCCGCGCTCACAAAGGATTCACCAGGATACGGCTCATAGAGCGCCTCGAACGAACGGACGGCATCCTCAGGCGTCATGCCATATTCTTTGAGCATGTCTTCGACATACACAATGCTGTTGGTCTTTTTGTTGAAATTGTAGCTCCAGAGCCGTGTATAGTTTCTCGGATCGGTTTCCGGAAAAACAACACAACTTGTGACAATCTGTACGAAATCTTCGCTCAGGAAAGGATAGGATCGAATTTCAATGCCGCGTCCGAGTGATCCTTCCTCGAATTCTTGAAAGATTCGCAACGGCCCGCCTTTGATTATATTGTTGAGCAACTCAATCTCCGGGTTCTTCCCGTTGTACTCCTCCAGTGCCGGCTGTTGCCCGTCGTACTGAACCATCAGGATTTCAAGAATGTTATCGTTTTCGTATTCCTGCCGCATCACGCCGATTCCGGTCTGGGCATTGTCTATGTCGCTTTCCGAAAGCGCCCCGGACGGGGATACGGGCGGCACTGACGTGCCCGGCTTGACGGTACCGCCGCACGCACTCAGCACAAACAAACACGTGAGTATCAGGGCCATTGCAATCAGCCTCTTTTTCAGGCCCAACGCCAAAAAAAACACAGCGGTCATCCCCCTTCTCTTTCTAACTCTTTCAGCCGCTCCAGCGCCTTCTTCAGTTCAGCTTCGGGATCATAGCCTTCCCTGGATGTCTGTCTTTCGGCAGCCGCCGCCTTTTGCGCATCGTGTCGCTTTTTCGCCTTCATTCCGGCCACAACACCGCCCGCCGCTGCCGCGCCGCCCAAGACGCCTGCCGCCGCCACGCCGACAGTCCCGAGACCCGAAGCCTGCGGTTGGGGTGTGGAGGGTGCCGTTTGTCCCGCGCCCCCAAGGGGCGCCGCATCCACTTTGGGCGGCACATTTACCGTGGGTTGGGCGCTCACTGTGGGCCGCGCGCTTGTCACGGACTGCGGACTTACCGTGGTTTTTGCGTCCGCCGCGGGCGCGCTCGCCGTCTGCGCGGACGCCGCACCCGAGACGTCCTGGGCACCTGCCGACGGTTCTGCATAGGTGACGTTCACCGATTTGTCGATGTAATTGTTTACCGTGGTGGTCGATGTGGACGTAACGCTGGCCGCGGCCCCAACGGCCACGCCGCCGGCCGCCCCACCAACAGAGGCGACCACAATGGGCTTTTTGTAAAAGTCCCGGTTGTGCGCCTTGAAGCCGTCCACTTTTTTGACCTGTCTCACTTCCGTACCGGTGTAATTGTCCACCGTTTTGATGAGCAGCTCCCCGGCCGTGTTGAGTACCGTGCGGGATTCGCCGAGCTGTGTACGCATCTTTTGGAGATTTTGGCGCACTTCGGCCAGCAAATGGTCGTCTCCGAGTTTCCCGGAAATCTGACTGATCCGCTCGGCGTAACCATCCACAAGCTTTGCCGCGGCCTTCATGCTCTCACCCTGCTGACGCAGTATCTTATAGGACACTTTGTAGCCCGCCATAGAACAGCCTCCCTTTAGCGCATGGTGTTGCCCGGCAACTTGGGCATTTTCGACGCTTCACTCTGTATCGCCTTTTCGTTTCGATCATACGCGTCCGCCGAATCGTACAGCGCGTTGACCATACGGCCGAGCGTATCCAGCCCTTGGTTGCACCGGTTCAACAGTGCCTGAAAACTGGCGTTGAAGGCTGTGGCCGCATCCCCTGTCCAAACGCCCTTCAACGAATCCACTTGCCCTTTGGAGTTGCTCAGATTGGTGCGATATGTCGCGTGGCACTTGCCGATTTCATCGGCATATTTGCGCAATTGTGCCGCGTTTACGGTAATTTCATTGGCAGCCATGGGTGACCCTCCTTATCCTTTCGCGAGTTTTGCCTTGATGGCGTCGGCGGCGGCCATATCGGCCTTGTTGTACGTGGTGGCCACTGAGGTGAGTGTGACCGAACAGTTGCGGATGGCCTCGGCCAGCAGCACAAAATCCCGAGAGTTCTCGGCATAGGCTTTTTGATAGGCCTGCGAGCCCTCGCCGACCCAGACTTTCGGGAGCTGTCCCATCAGCTCATCCAGCTTCTTCTTATTTGCCGTCATGGTAGCGTAGATTTTATCTAATTCCGACGCTACCCCTTTCATTTTTTGCAGGTTTACCGTACTATTGGCCATGTCTGTTCACTCCTTAGATTTTTTGTGCCGCCTGCGCCGCGGCCGCGTCGGCACTCTGCATTTTTTTGGCCGCGCTGCGCAGGAACTCCGCCGTGTCGCGTATGTATTTCGCCTTTTTCAGCAGATCGTCCCGCACCCCGGCGGCATACTTCTGATACATCTTCGCCGATTGACCGGTCCAGGCCGCTTCCATGTTCTCGCAAACTTCCGTCATCTTCTTACAGCATTGGTTTTGGATGTCGTTTGCGAGTTCATCTAACAGTTTTGCTTGGTTCATCGTCTGGTTGTAGTTGAATTTTGACGCCATTCAAAACACCCCTTAGCGCATCGCCTGATCAAATTTTAACGACTTGCCGGTCTCCTGTATGTTCTTTTCGGTCTTGTCGTAGATTCCGGCGATCTCATTGAGCGCCGCCCGATAGCCGGAGAGAGCGCGCAACAGCTCTGCCGCACTTTTTTGCACGGCTTCGACCGTGTTTTTTATGTTGTCTGACGTATCGCCCTGCCAGTTGCCGCGCAAGGTCTGCATCACCTTGGCCCAATCTTGGAAGCAAGTTTCCAGTTCTTTGGCCACAGTTCCGGTGGTATCCGCCGTGGCCATAAACAGCTTGGTATCAATTTTGCTTTCGCCGCTGGTCGCCATCGTTTCCCCTCCTTAACCAAGCGCGTTTACGCTGCTCAGAAT
>CAYWWF010000220.1:0-3233 GCA_964461745.1 uncultured Oscillospiraceae bacterium
CAATCTGATCTAAAACCCACAAGGGTAAAGACAAAATAGTTAATTTTTTACAATCAACAATGACGATAAAGGAGGAGTGGTCATGGCGCTCACGCGTGCAAGCGGAATCATTTTGCCAGTTTCCTCTCTGCCCGGGCCCTATGGCATCGGGTCCTTTGGCGTAGAGGCCCGCCGCTTTGTCGATTTTTTACAGCGTTCCGGTCAACGGTATTGGCAGATTCTCCCGCTCACACCGACGGGTTTTGGCGATTCCCCCTACCAAAGTGGATCGGTCTTGGCGGGCAATCCCTATTTTATAGACCTCTCGGCGCTTTGTGAGGCCGGGTATCTTTTGCCCGAGGAGGCCGACGCCGACTTCGGCGACAACCCGGATGCCGTGGACTATGGCAAACTCTTTGAAAACCGTTTTTCGGTGTTGCGCAGGGCCTATGAGCGCGCTTGTGGTCCGCTTGCGGCCAAGCTGGCAGCGTTTGCGCGAAAAAACGCGGACTGGCTCCCGGATACCGCGTTGTTTTTTGCGTTGAAACGGAAATTTGATATGGTGGCGCTCTCCGAGTGGCCCGATCCCGAGATTCGGGCACGCAAGCCCGCGGCGCTGAAAGCTTACGCTGCCATGCTCAAAGAAGAAGTACAGTTTGAAATTTTTCTTCAATATATCTTTTTTACGCAGTGGATGGCGCTCAAGGCTTACGCCAATGAGCGCGGCGTCATGATTCTCGGGGATCTGCCGATTTATGTCTCCGCCGACAGTGTGGAGATGTGGGCGGACAGCCGCTCGTTTCAAGTTGATTCCGACGGCGCGCCGCGCGTTGTAGCCGGTGTGCCGCCCGATTATTACGCGGAAAACGGGCAATTTTGGGGCAATCCGATTTACGACTGGACCTATCTTGAAAAGACAGGCTTTCAAAGCTGGATGCGCCGCTTGACCTTGTTGCGGGAGCGCTATGACGTGATCCGCATCGACCACTTCCGCGCGTTTTACAACTACTGGTCGGTGCCTGCCGACGCAGAAACCGCCAAGGAGGGCCACTGGCGGCCCGGGCCGCGCATGAAATTCATCCGCGCATTGCGCAGTGCGCACCCGGATTTGCAACTGGTGGCCGAGGATCTCGGAGATTTGGACGAACGGGTGGTCTCCTTCTTCAAACAAGTGGGTTTCCCGGGCATGGACGTGCTGATTTACAGCTTCGATCCTTATGGCGACAACCCTTACTTGCCGCACAACGCGGGCCGAAATCGTTTCTTTTACACCTCGACCCACGACGCGCCGACCTTCATCGGCTGGCTCACCGAGGAGGCATCACCGGAGGCGCGGCAAATGGCTTACGATTATCTTAATTTGCGTGAAGAAGAAGGCCTTGGTTGGGGCGCTGTACGTGGCGTATGGAGCAGCGGCGCCGGGGTGGCCATGGCACCGTTACAAGATGTCTTAGGACTTGGTATGGACGCGCGCATCAATACACCCGGTATGCTCGGTGGCAACAACTGGCGCTGGCGCGTGCGCGAAGAGGCGCTGAACTCTGAGGTGGCCGACCGTCTGCTCTGGTACACGAAATTATACCGACGGACGTCGTTGTGAAGCGCATAGGAAGGATTACACAGTGAAGAAAAAGCAGGTACTTGTACCCTTTGTGGTTGTGGCGGCACTTTGTTTGGCGGCGTTTCTTTTTGTGCCCGCGTTGCTTTACGCGTACCATGAAAACCGAGCCGCGCGGGCCCAGGAAAACGGCGAGATGTCCGATGCGGCGGCGCATCTGGAATGGATGCTCGAACAGAGGCCGCTTGACACCGCGCTGCGTCTGCGGCTGGTCTCTCTGTACGTGGAGGACGGCAATTTCAGCCGCGCCGAAAACACGATCTACCGGGGCATAACCGCGCAGGCGGGGCAGACGGAGCTCTACCTGGAGCTCAGCCGTCTTTATGTCCGCCAGGACAAACTGCTTGACGCGGTAAAACTTATCAGTGACATGGGCGACCCGTTTATGAAAGAGACGCTATCGGCGCTGCGGCCCGCGCCGCCGACGCTGTCGCCCCCGCCGGGCACGTTGCCGGGCGGTGCGCTCGTCAGCGTCAGCGCCACGGAGGGTCTTAGTTTGTATGTCTCTGTGGATGGAGACGTGCCCAGTGTGAAAAACGGGGTCTATACGGGGCCGGTGTCCTTGCCGGTGGGGCAGACGGCGCTTTGCGCCGTGGCTGTGAACCCGGAAGGACTTGCCTCGGAGTTGGTTTGGGGACACTATGAGGTGGATGACGCGCAGACGGTCGTGACCTTTGCCGACCCGAACATGGAACAGGCCGTGCGGACCTTGTTGGGCGAACCCGACGGTGAACTGACGCGCGCGCGGCTTTCTGAGATACAAACGCTGGAACTTGTGGAGACGCAGGCGTTTCAAACCTTCCGGGATCTTCAAAATCTGACCGGACTGGAGACGCTCTCGCTCACCGGAACCGGCGCGTCTGTGGAGATGCCCGAGTGGGCCGGTTTGTCAAAGCTCAAGCAGCTCAAACTTGTGAACCTTTCGTTGGACGCGATGAGCCTTTCGGGCCTTTCGGCTTGTGAGGAGCTGGAAAGTCTGGACATCGGCGACAACCGTGTGGCTACGCTGTCGTTTCTATCGGGGCTGCAAAAGCTCACAACGCTGCGCCTGCCGAACAATAACGTCTCCGACCTCAGCGCGCTGTCAGATTGCACGGCGCTGACCACGCTGAACATTCAGAACAACGCCGTGGAGGACTCGGCGCCGTTGGCTGGTCTCTTCGCGCTGAAGGAACTCTACGCCGCGGGCAATCGCATGTCCGACCTGCGCGGACTGATGACACTGACAAATCTCACTGTCGTGGACGTCAGCGGCAACAATGTCGCGGATCTCGCTCCGCTGCGCGCGCATGGAAAGCTTACGACGCTGCGTGTGGGTGGCAGCAGCGTGCAGACGCTTTCGCCGCTTGCGGACTGCACGGCGCTGGAGGTGCTCGTGGTAACCGGGGGCGGGGTGTCCAACCTGAACTATTTGGAGAAGCTTACGAAGCTTCGCGTGCTTGACTTGACTTCCAACGCCATTGTCTCGCTTTCTGGGTTGGACGCGTGCGCGAATCTCACGGAACTGACGTTGAATAAAAACCAAATCACCTCGGTCACACCGTTGAAAGACTGCCGGAAACTCGTCACACTGCGCGTGGAGAACAACGCGCTGACCACGCTCACACCGCTGAAAGGCTTGCCCGCGCTGCGGGAG
>CAYWWF010000221.1:0-3171 GCA_964461745.1 uncultured Oscillospiraceae bacterium
GCGGCGGGCAGCACATAGTAATCGGCTCGGACGCTCACCGCGCCTTTGACGTGGGCGACTGTCTCGAAGAAGGTCATCGGTTGGCGGTTTTAGCTGGGTTTACGCATGTGACGTACTATCGGAACCGAAAGGCGGAACGAGTACCGCTGTAGCCATCTCGTCCTATCCCCCGTAATACCAATCGCTTTTCCGGGAATTCACTTCCCGGAAAAATCTCCATAGACCCACTCGGTAGAAAAATCTCAATTTTTCTACCGACCCAAAAAGAAAAGGAGCGATCGGATATGATCAAAGACAGCATCGCGTTTGTCAAATCACAGGACCCTGAACTCGGGGCCGCGCTCGAACTGGAATTCAACCGGCAACGGCGCAACATTGAACTGATCGCGTCTGAAAACTTTGTGAGCCCCGGGGTGCTCATGGCTATGGGCAGCGTGCTGACGAACAAATATGCCGAAGGCTATGCGGGCAAACGCTATTACGGCGGTTGCGAATGCGTCGATGTGGCGGAAACGCTGGCCATCGCGCGCGCCAAAGAGCTGTTTGGTGCGGGTTTTGCCAACGTCCAGCCCCATTCGGGCGCGCAGGCCAACGAGGCTGTCTATATGGCGCTTGTCAAACCCGGCGACACGGTGCTTGCGATGAGTTTGGCCCACGGCGGCCATTTGACCCACGGCAGCCCGGTCAACTTCTCGGGCTCACATTACAACATTGTCCCCTACGGCGTGGACGATGAAACCCACCGCATCGATTACGATGAAGTGCGTCGCCTCGCGCGGGAGCATAAACCGAAAATGATTCTCGCCGGTGCCTCAGCGTACCCACGCGTCATCGATTTTGCGACCTTTGCCGACATCGCGCGTGAGGTCGGGGCCTATTTCTTTGTCGACATGGCCCACATCGCGGGACTCGTTGCCGCTGGCCTGCACCCGAGTCCCCTGCCCTACGCCGACGTCGTCAGCACGACGACGCACAAGACGCTCAGAGGTCCGCGCGGCGGCATGGTGCTCACAAACAACGAGGAACTGGCCAAAAAAATCGACAAGGCCGTCTTCCCGGGTTTGCAGGGCGGCCCGCTGATGCATGTAATCGCTGCCAAAGCCGTGGCGTTTCGAGAGGCGATGAGCCCGGACTTCAAGACCTATCAGCAGAACATTTTGAACAACGCCAAGGCGCTGGCCGATGAATTTGTGAAACTCGGTTTTTCCTTGGTCTCCGGCGGCACGGACAACCACCTGATGCTGCTCGATTTGCGCGCGTTTCACGTCACAGGTAAGGTCATGCAGCACCGCCTGGACGAGGTGTACATCACCGTCAACAAGAACTCCATCCCGAACGATCCTGAAAGCCCGTTTGTCACGAGTGGCGTACGCGTCGGCACCCCGGCGGCCACGACGCGCGGCTTTGACACGGCGGACATGCGCGTGATTGCGGGCCTGATTCACAAGGCCGCCGTCGACTTTGAGGGCAGCGCCGATGAGATTCGCCGCACTGTTACCGAACTCTGCGCGAAGAGACCGCTCTACGATGCGTGACTATGCGCGGCCTTTGGCCGATAAAATCCGCCCCACCACACTGGACGATGTGGTGGGGCAGAGCCATATTTTAGGGCGCTCGGGGTTGCTGCGGCGCGTTGTCGACAGCGGGCTTGTGCCGAACATGATTTTCTACGGCCCGTCGGGCACGGGAAAGACCACCGTGGCCTCGATTCTCGCGCGGAAAACGCAGCGTGAACTCTTTAAGCTCAACGCGACGACGGCCACCACCGCCGACATCCGCGAAGTCACGTCGGGCGTGAACACCTTGATGGCCCCGGGTGGCGTATTGTTATACCTGGATGAAATTCAGTACTTCAACAAAAAACAGCAGCAATCGCTGCTGGAGTTTTTGGAAAACGGTTCGGTGACGCTGATCGCCTCGACAACGGAAAACCCCTACTTTGCCGTCTATAATGCGATCTTGAGCCGCAGTACTGTTTTTGAGTTTCGCCCGCTGACAGCAGCCGATATCCGGCCTGCCGTTTTGCGCGCGATAAAAATTGTAGAACATGAACTTGGGCGGGGCATTGTCTGTCCCGACGAAGCGGTTCGACATATCAGCGCGGCCTGCGGCGGCGACGTGCGCAAGGCCATCACCGCTGTGGAACTGCTCACACACGCGGCCCTCGGACACCCGACGGAGCCGGACGCCGAACCCGCCGCCCCGCTGACTCTCACGCTCGAAGACGCGCAATCAGTCACACAGGCCTCGGCCCAGCGTTACGACCGCGACGGCGACGCCCATTACGACATTCTCTCGGCCTTCCAGAAGTCCATTCGGGGCTCCGACCCCGACGCGGGCTTGCACTACTTGGCCCGACTCTTGTCGGCGGGGGATTTGCTCTCAGCTTGCCGTCGGCTGCTTGTGATCGCCTCGGAGGATGTGGGGCTCGCGTACCCGCAAGCTGTGATGATCGTCAAGGCTTGTGTAGACAGTGCCTTGCAACTCGGGCTGCCCGAAGCGCAGTTGCCGCTCGGGCAAGCGGTGGTGTTGCTCGCAACGGCGCCGAAGTCCAACGCGGCGGCCGTGGGCATTTGGAGCGCGATGGACGATCTGAAAAATGGCCGCACGGGCGATGTGCCCGACCACCTCAAAGACAGCCACTACCAAGGCGCCAAAAAGCTCGGGCGCGGTGAGAGCTACCGCTACGCCCACGATTTCCCGCATCACTATGTCAAACAGCGCTATTTGCCGCTGGAGATGGGCGACCGGAGGTATTACACGTTTGGCGACAACAAGGTCGAACAGGCAGCAAGAGCGTATTGGGATATGGTGAAGGAGACGGGGGGATAGTTTTCGAAATAGTAAAAGTAACCAGAAAAACTTAAAAATGAATTTATAGTTGACTGCTTCCCTCACAGAAGCTATAATGCAAGTGTAGACCGTTTTCACAAAGAGGCTGACCATTTTTTCGTTTTTCGCATATACTAGTACGGTAGAGTCAGGAGGTAATGTCTATGTGGCATGATATTTTGAACGTGATTAACCCGTACAAGAACATCGCCAAGGCCTTAGAGGAAGAGGAAAGGCTGAAAAAAGAGAGCCAAGAGCTATCCTCCAAGGAAAACAAAAAATAAGTTTTTGGAGCCACCCCCTTTCGGGGGGTGGCTTTTATTATTAATACCGTTTCCC
>CAYWWF010000222.1:0-3153 GCA_964461745.1 uncultured Oscillospiraceae bacterium
CCAGCAAAACTCACAGTGGTCGTGCTCCCAGGTCTCGGAGAACTGCTTGTAGGGATTGACATATTTTAGTTTTACGCCTGTTAAGTAATTCTCTTGACCTTGCAGTCTCCAGTCATTCTGTTCAATCATTGGTTGCACTCCCGTCTTGCTCCACAACCTCCCATTGGAACATCTCCTTGAAATCTTTAAAGCATTCCAGGCAAATCCAGGATTTCTCATCGAGCGTGCAGTAGCCTTCGTGCAGAAAGCCTTCGACCTCCATAAATTTATCCATACAAAATTCACAGTGTTCATGATCCCAAGTCTCAGAAAATTTTTTGAACTCTGAGATATATTTCAGCTTTGCTTTTGTAAGATAAGTCTCTTTTCTCCCGAAACTGAGTCTCCAGTCATTATTATCAATCATGTGTTTTCCCTTCTTTTATTTGCAAATAGGTACTCTTACCTTGTCCCTCATGCCGGGTTCCCCAAAAATCTGGATACGCCCACGCACCCGTCTCAGGGTCATAGAAATTTCCTTTGCGCGTTTCAGGCGTCTTCCCCCTTCCGCGCCACTTCCAACCTTCGATGGGTGGGCTGTATGGGTCATTGGGAAGACAATCAGGTATATCGTTATTATTATCGCCATCCCCGGAATCCCCCGACCCCTTGAAATCCAAAATCTCTCCATACTTTGTAATCAGGCCGTACCCTTTCCCCCTATGCTGACAGGGCAGACAGGGCACATCTTCACGCTCACTTCCGCTTTTCCCAAGGTCAACAATCAGGCCATCGGCGCGATTGACATACAAGACGGTTTTGGACTTCGGATTTGCGTAAACATCGGTGTGCGGGTGAGTTTCCTCCTGTTTCCCATACCTAAGCGCGTCAAACAGATCATCGGGTAAAATGTTTAGGTATGGAGCGGTAAACAGTTTGTCATAGGCTTCTGGCGAAAGCCGATACACCGTTTGGTGCATCATGAATCCCTCATGAAAGACACTGTCAAAAGCTGTTTTGCGAATGGCTGCCAGAAACCAACACCCTCTACCCGAAACGGTCTGCCTTTGGAGCTGACATTGACGCGTTCGTTGTAGATGATAGCTTTATCATAATGGGTTTTATTGGTTTCGTCAACGTCATTCAGAATGCACCCACAGACCACTTTTTAACAGTTCCTCATTACATATACCCCCAACTGCTGAGGTCGTAGTCTGTGTGGATGTTTCAATAGAAGGTTGCGGAGGAAACAATCTAAAACGAATCAGATGGTGAGCAAATACTGCTTGTAATCTCTGTAAATAAAGTATATAATCTTACAATAAGCGACTATATCTTACAGAATTATGTTGTGATTTTCACTTGGCCCTAAGGGGGAGATCTCATGGAACCCGATAAATTGATACAGACCGTGAGCGCCGCCCAACAGGGAGATGTCTCTTCGTTTGATGTCCTTTTCAGTGTGTATTATAAGGACATCTATTATTTTGCTCTCAAGATCCTCAAAACGCCGGCGTTGGCTGAAGACATCGCGCAGAATGTGTCTGTCGAAGTCATCTCCACAATCCAGTCGTTGCGTGAGCCCGCTGCCTTCAAAGTCTGGCTCAACCGCATCACCTATCACCAATGTACGGCGTATTTCAAAAAAGAAAAACGGGTTTTCCGCTTGCAGTCCTCGGAAGACGAATTGGACTTCGTCGAGAACGTGCCAGAAGAAAATGAAGAGTATATCCCCGACGCGTCGCTGGATCGTCAAGATTTCCGCGCGGCGATCATGGACATGCTCGATCACTTGTCCGAGGCACAGCGCGGCGCGGTGATCCTGTACTATTACGAAGAGTTGTCCATACGAGAAATCGCCGAGATACAAGGCTGTTCCGAGGGCACAGTGAAGTCGCGTTTGGCCTATGCCCGCCGCGCAATCAAGAACGCTGTCGAACAGTACGAACGCAAACACAAAGTCAGATTGCACGCGTTTGTTTTGCCCTTTTTTCTGCGGTTTCTTTTCCGTGAAGAGGTACATACGCTGTCGCCGTCAACCGGGTTTACCGCGTCCGCTCTCGGCGCGTCTGGCCTTGCGGGGCCCTCCGCTTCTTCCACGGCCGCGGCGGGTGTCACTGGTGGGAGCGCCACCTCTGCCACCTCGTCTGCCGCGTCTGTAACGGGCGCCGCCGTGCAGACCACGAAAACCTCCGTTGGGCTGTGGGGCAAATTGACGATGGCGGTCGGTCGCCGGGCCAAAGTGTTTGCGGTCTCGGCTGTGGGTGCCGTTGTTGTGGCTGCTGGTGTATTGCTTTTTTTAACATCCACCCCTGTGCCAACCCAGGAGGAAATATTGCCTGAGGAGCCACCGCTGAGCGGTTTGATGGAAGAAGAGCCCACCCCTTCGCCCACGCCTGAGATTGAGACGCCGGAACCGACGCCAACACCAGCACCGACGCCGACACCAACGCCAACACCCACAGCCACGCCGAAGCCCAAGCTCAAACCTACACCGGATCCCGCGCCCAAATTGCCACCGGATTGGGCGGCACTGTGGGAAGAAAACGAAGACTGTGTGACGTATATCAATATTCCGGGTACGAAGGTGACCTATCCGGTTGTGCGTGCCGAAGACAACGATACCTATATGTATCGTTCGTTTACTGGGGAAGACAGTCCGGGCGGTTCGATCTTTATGGACTTTCGCAACGGCGAGATTCCCGAAAACCGCAACACCATTCTTTACGGACACAATATGGCCGACGGAAGCATGTTTGGTAGCCTCAAGGACTTTTTAAATGAGACGTACCGAAAGAAACGCCGTTTACTGCTTCTCTATGCCCCAGAGGCGCTCTATACCTTTGAGATATTTGCCGTTTATGAATGCTACGCCGATAAACTGTATTACATCGAGACCTATTTTGACGACGATGAAGCGTTTGTGGCGTTTTTACAGGACATTGAGGCTACCGCAGGCTCGGGCTTCTTCTTTATGCCGGAACCCGGAGATCAGATCTTGACGCTCTCAACCTGTAACAGTGAAAAGCCCCATGGACGACTCGTAATCCAAGGGCGGCTGATCTCCACGGAACCTCAGGAAAACACGCCGTAAAAATATTAACAGGAGATTCCCTATTCGGTAGTGTCAAGAATTATGCGCAAATTAGTTTGCAGTCTCTGACAGGCTGAAGT
>CAYWWF010000223.1:0-3034 GCA_964461745.1 uncultured Oscillospiraceae bacterium
CAATGTTGGTGAGCGAACAATGGAATTACGGAAGAAAGATTGCTTAGTTCTTTGAGCATTTGAGGAGGGCGACTCATGCTTCAGTCCCTTTACACCGGCGGACATGGGATGCATGCCCAGCAGCAGAGCATTGACAACATCGCCAACAACATTGCCAATATCAGTACGAACGGCTATAAAAAGACGCGGTTGGAGTTCAGCGACGCGCTGTACGCGCGTATGATCTCTCCGACCGACAATGCCCCGAACGTAAACCTCCAGCGCGGCACCGGCGTTTTGGCCTATCAAAACGCGCGCGACTTCACGCAGGGGCCCATACAGAACACAGGCCGTCCGCTTGACTTTGCGCTCGAAGGTTCGGGCTTCTTCCAAGTCACCGACGAAACTGGCGCGATCCATTATACACGTGACGGTACGTTCTATCTCTCCATTGAGCCCGGCGGGGACTATCTGGTCAACGCAAACGGCGGCTATGTGCTTGACACAACCGGCGCACGCATAGGCATTCCGGGTTCTTTGGCGGATCTTTCCGTCGGGGCCGACGGCACCTTGTATACAAAAAACGCCGCCGGAGATCCTGTGGCCTTTGCTCGCTTCGGTCTGTATGACTTCACAAATCCCACAGGGCTCACCGATACGGGCGCCAATCGCTTCATGCCCTCGGCCAATTCCGGCGCGCCTGTCGCGGCCGCGCCCGGTGTGCGGCAAGGTTCGCTTGAAGGCTCCAATGTCGACTACGGCGAGGAAGTCTCTCGGATCATCCGCGCCCAGCGCGCCTATCAGCTTGCTTCGCGCTGCGTCGCAACCGCCGACCGCATGTCGCAGACGCTCAACTCCGTCCGGACATAGGGTGATTGGGGCTTGCGCCTGAGACTTTACCGATCGGAGTGCTTTTTCTGTTTTTCACTGCCTCTGGTGAGGGAGAAGAAATCGTACGGTTCTATTCGGTAAAGCCGACCCATGAATTTGATGTTTTCTTGATTTGTGTCTTGGGATATTTGGGGAAAGCTGAAGTCCACCATGCGGAGAAACACCTTCTTCGCATGGTGGCGCTCTCTTGTCGTCGCCTCTGAGTATGTCGCGCAAACCTTGGAAAGGATGATTGTCCATGCAGATTCGCCAATGCCGCCGCTGCGACCGTTTGTTTTCGTCCATCGGGCAGGACACTTGTCCGACCTGTGTCAAAGAGATGGACGATATGTTGCTGAAAGTCCGAGAGTTTTTGTATTCGCACAAAAACGCTTCCGCCGATGACATCTGCGATGCCACCGGCGCGGAAGAAAAGGACATTTTACGTTGGATGCGTGAAGGCCGTCTGATTGTCAGCGGCAGCGGCGTCAATTATCTCAACTGTGAGCGCTGCAAAAAGCCCATCCCCGCGGGCCGTTACTGCGACGCGTGTACCCAGGAGATGATCAGCACGCTGGAAAGCACCACAACCAAAATGGGTGGAAAGCCCAGCCCAAGCAAACCGGCCAGCTCGGACGCCACCGGCCCGCGCATGCGCACGGTGCCCTGGGAACGGAAGTAGGGGCAGCTAAGCCGTAAGGGTACGTTTATATTGTTGATTCGGGCGGCGCGAAAGCGCCGCCTTTGGACTTGCCTAAAATAGGTTTACTCTATGGCGAATTGCGTTGCAAAACATGATGTAGAGAGCAACGCCCTCGTCGCTCTTTTTTTCAATATTGTTACGTGAATTACGGGACGTCCAGAGGCCGTCCCCTACAACGATTCTCTTTGTGTTAGACACCTGGATCCCAGAATTTTCTTGACACACTCTATTTGCGTGCTACACCAATCGTGTAGCTGCTTGACTTGCTTCATGCGAAAGGAAGGGGTACAATCAGCATGACGTATCCACTCTCGCGCATCGGAACCAACGATTGGTTTCATGAGATGACCCAAAGCACCATTTTTGAAGGCACACGCGTCTCAGGCGCGGGCGATGGCTTTGCCGACCGTGTCCAAGACATCACAGACCGCGCGACGGACGCGCTGAGCGAAGTGGGGCAACACCGCACAGGTCGGTGTGGATGTGGTGGCGAGGATATTTTCTGTCAGCCGGCACAAAAAGCGCAGGCAATACTTTGTGTATTAACGAGCATTTTGGGGCAGGCTGGCGGATAATAGACCGCCATCCGCGCCGCATCCGACCTGTGCGGGGTTGCCCTAAACAAAGACATCGAAGCTGACGCCGCGACCGTGAAGTTTCTGTCTTCCCAAGATCTTACGCGGATCTACGATCTCATTGACAACCTAGACCGTGCCGCGCATTTTTTGATGGGGTCGGCGCGGATCAGCGCCGGACGGGTAAAACAGCGTCTGGACGCACTGAGATTGCCCTCAAGGGTGTCCCTGAATCAAGTTGAAAACGCGGCCCGGGAGATCACAGGCAATCCCTTCGGCTCCGCCGACTTTAAGAGCCGGGAGCGTATCAGCGCGGTGCAGGAACGGCTGAGAGCCTATTTCCCATCCGCAAGCTGGCGCGTCGATGAAGAGACGCAGACCTTTCTTGATACTCTGTTTGCTGCCTATGACAACGATACACTCCTGGCCGCGCTGGACTACATAGAGTATCAATCCCATGGGCACAGCTTAAAGATCGCGCTTGGCAGCGACGAGTATTTGAAAAAGGTGGCCGCCCAACTGTTTGGGAATAGATTCGTCCGCAGTACCCCACCCAGCGCGTTGTATGATTTTGTGGGCGTTCTCAAACAACAAGCCGCCGCTGTCCTCGGCAGAATCCGTATGAGTATTCTGCTCGAAAGCCAAGACTGTTACATGGAATACGACGCGCGTCAGTTGGTCTTAAAGGCAACGGCGGAGCTGGCCCGACTCTGTGGCGGCTATCCAATCCGGGATGCGGAGATCAACCGATTGCGCCGACTCGAGGATTTCGACAACAAGGTCATTGAGATCGACAGGGTAGGGAGTCAGTATCCCGTTGACGCGGAGCTGAAGTGGGAAAAGGGAAAGAATGTGCTGGCTCTGAGCGCGCGGATCTATTTTCCGGAGCAGGCGGAAGGACTCGTTG
>CAYWWF010000224.1:0-3027 GCA_964461745.1 uncultured Oscillospiraceae bacterium
CGGGGGCGTCGTTTTCCTCGGCATACATCGCTTCGTATATCGACGCCGTCGGCTCAAACGCAATCCAGCCAAAGCCCTCCAGAAACACCTCGGGCCAGGCGTGGGCGGTGTCGCCGCTTGCGAGATACAGTCCCGGCTTCGTCTCGTCGCGCTCGGGCACAAAGCCCTCAACAAAGCGGGCGGGCAAGCCTATGGCGCGCGCCATCACGACCATCGCCGACGCGAAATAGGTGCAGTACCCCTTCCCCTGGTTGAAGAGGAAGTCGTCGACAAAGTCCGCATCCGTGGGCAGCGGCGGCATGTCGAGTTCATAGACATAGTTTTTACGCAGATAGGTTTCAATCGCATGGGCGCGGTCATAGTCCGTGGGGGCCTCGGCGGTGATCTCGCGGGCCAGGGCCACAACCCGGTCAGGTAAGCTTGCTGGCAGATCGGTGCTGAACGTATACGCAAGGTCGCTTTCGGCCTGGAGGTAAGTAAAGTAGGGGTTGGCGGTGATGGTGATCGTAGAGTCACCGTCTGTAAAAACTCGACCGACGCCCGATGCGACTGAGGCATCCTGAACAAAGCCTCGGTAGCTTTTTCGCAACAGCTCGGCCTTTTCGGCGTTACGCAAAGAGAGTTTTTGCTCTTGCACCGCGTAAGTAAACGCACGGCCTTCCATGTTGGACAGCGTCAGATCGCCGCTGTTGTCGATGCTCACGACGGGCGGTGCCGCATCCGGCCTTTCATAAATATCCACAACGCAGGTCTCCGCTGTCGCAAACAGCGTTCTGCTGCGCAAGCCGGTGTATGTAATTTCGTAGCGGTTGGTTGTGAGCGCGTCGGCAAGCGGCATCTCTTGTCCTCTAAGCGTGATCCTAGCCTGCTCCCAGGGCTCAGTCCAGTATGTTCTTTCCATGGCGGCAATCCTCAGATCCCACGTCGTAGGCAGCAGGTTAAGCTCATTGTAGGCCGGGCCCGCCGCGACAACCAAACCGACAAGCGGCTCAATGCGCGACAACAGCGCGGCGGTCGGCTCGGTAGGAAATGCCGGTAAGTACGGCGGCACCGGCGCCGCAGGGCTGTCCTCTCTGGCCGGATAGAACAGCGCGGTCAGCGGCCCCTTTTGTTTGGACAGCGGCCCTTCGCTCCATCGGCGGCCATTGTATGTATCGTAGACGCGGCCTTTGAGGTAGCCGGGGTTTTCTCCGCGCACTTCGAGATAGACACTGTCGTTTGCGCGTCGCGGCCCACCGAGGTTGCCGCCGCCGGGTTCGCGTCCACCTCCGATGAGACCCGCAATGCCGAAATCGTCATAGCCGCTTCCGTTCCAAGGCGAAAGGAAATCCTCGAGCCGGGCGGCCAGGTCGCCAATCCCCTGAAAGAGTGCGTTCGGCTTTTCATTTGGATTTTGAGCGGGCAAAAAGCTCAGTACAAGCGCCAGCAGACACAGCGGCAAAACCGAAAGCACAAAGGCTGGGCTTTTCTGTACACGCGCGCCCGACGCATTCGGTTTTTCATGGATATGACGCAGAAGAAACAGAGACAGGGCAAACAACAACAGCGCAATCGTAGGTGGGGTTACGCCACCCTTGATTCCCTCGACGAGTGTGAGCAATACGCCGCCGGTCAGCAGCGGGTAGACCGGATGAACGCGCAGATAGGCATAAGCGGTGCTTACCGTACTGAGCAGCAAACACAACAGCGCGATGCTGATCTCCAAATAACCCGGCGGGGCAGCGACCGCAGAGACCATCGCGCGCGTCAGCCAGGAAAAATACTGCGATAAGAAACCCGTAGGACTCAGCAGCCGCCCCTGCCAAAACTCGAACAGCAAAAACAGCACCAATACGACCATAAAGGCCGCGGCGCTCATGGCCACGCGAGTTTTGGCGTAAATGGCCGTCCACAAGGTCGACGCCAGCAGGGAAAACAGAATCACAAGCGGCAGCGAAATCGCGTATTGAAAGATTGAGGTCAGCAAGGTCACAAGGCTGATTGTAAACAGTGTGGCCAGGCAGACGTCAAAATAGAAATTCCCGTGTTTGATTTTCTTCATGGGCGCACCTCACGATGTGCGGGCGCAAACGAAACCACCGGCTTGAGCGGAAGTGCGCCGGAACCGGGGGGCGTCGGGACAGCCTGTCCCGACGGACTGACTCCATCGGACGGGGATTCCGTCTGTCCCGTCGTAGAGACGCGATTCGTGTAGGCGGCAGTGTTTGGGCGGCGGACGCCATCCGGGGTGGTCTCTTTGAGTGTGCCAGACAAGACGGCGGCTACGTCGTCGCCGGGGCACACCGTACAAGTGACAAAGGCACTCGAAGCGTCTCTTTCTGGCTCACGCGCCGCTTCCAAAGACGCCGGGGCCCAAACCAGAGCCACCGGACGGCGCGCGGAGTGCAGCAAGGAAAGCGCAGCCGTGGTCTCGGGTCGGCGGTGAGTTGTCAACAAAACCACGGAAGAAAATCCAGCGGCCAGCACCTGGGGGCTCAGCAGGGCTTCCGGCGGTGTGTGCCCGTCAAACGGCAGCTCGGCCAGGTGCGGCAGCAAGCGCATGAGATCCCGGCGGGTGTGGCAGGGCGCTTGAAACAGGCCGTCCCCACGCGCATGGAGCAGACGAACGGATAAATTCTGCGTAAGCGCGTGGCGCATCAGCGCGAGCAGACACTCAATCATGCGGTCGGCGGTTTCACAGCATTCCGCCGGATGCTCCGACGGAGGCATGGTATCCAAAACAAAGAGGATCTCTTGGCCCTCTTCCTTGTCATAGACTTTGGTGATGTACGTGCCCTTGCGCGCGCTGAGCTTGAAGTGAATCCGACGGCAATCGTCACCGTATTGGTATGGGCGCAAGTCGGCAATCTCCGTACGATCCTCTTGGAAGCCGCGCGGCGAGGTGTGTGTATCCGACAGGCCGCCCCAGGGCATCACAGAAGACTCCAGGCGCAGGACGCGCGGGTAGACCACAACGCGCGCAGGCGTCGGTAGCGGCAGGCGGCGGCCAAAGAGACTGAACACATCCTGGCAGGACAGCGCGTTTAC
>CAYWWF010000225.1:0-3026 GCA_964461745.1 uncultured Oscillospiraceae bacterium
AACTTTATTTTCCGCCAAAGGCGGAAAACTCTGCGAGGCTTTTTTGACAGTCTGCGGATGGGATTTAGACGAACCTTTTTGCTGTATAATACTTGAAATTATTATTATTTGTGTTACGATAAACTTATACATACTGGAATAAACATGTAGCCATTAGATGCCTGCCCCTATTGTATCTGAAGGAGGAACACAGAATGAAAAAAGGATTGTTGTTGTTCTTAAGCATACTTATGATCCTTGCGACCTTGGTCCCCCTGCCCGTCCTCGCGGCGACACCGACGGGACTTTTGTGGGACGGCAAACCCGCAACGCTTACGGAAATTTCTAAGAACTGCGGATACATAGACTTTTATGGAGAAGACTTCGTTGCCACAGGCGAAAGCTACCGTCCGCTCTGGTATTCTTGCGCAAAAGAATTGTGGAACGACGGACTGTTTCTAGGCTCTAACGGCAGCTTTGACCTTGATCGCCCACTCACACGCGCCGAGGGTGTTGTGACGACCATACGCCTGTTGGGAAAAGAAGCAGAGGCAAAAGCCACCACCACAGGCGTAACCTTTACCGATGTACCGGACTGGGCCAAACCCTATGTGGCTTACGCGGTGAAAAGCGGGATTGCCAACGGCTATTCCGCCTCTAAATTCGGAAGCAGCGACCCCATGACTGCCCCACAATTTATCACACTGGTGCTGCGCGCTTTGGGTTACCAAGACGGGGTGGACTTCACCTGGAACAAGTCCTACGATAAAGCGTTTGCCCTCAAGCTCTTCGGAAAATGCGAATATGCACTGTACAGCCGCTCCAATCTCTTTATGCGGGACGACGCCGTTGGCATTGCTTACAACGCCGTGTACTTTGTGCCGATGAAATCCGGCGCACTGCTGAAAGACACCATCACCAAGCCGGGCAAACCATCCGGCAGTGTTCCGACCGCCACTCGTCCGGTAAGCGTCCCCGCGCCGACCATTGACAAAAGAACAGAACTGTTTCTCACCCGCGTGGATAATGTCATGTGGCTGAGCGATCAGGTGCGCAACAAAGGCAATCGGCCGACTGGCAGTACTTACTTACTGGTCAATTACAACAGCAACGGAACCTTGAGTTCTTATCTCACATTATCCTCTCAGACATTGTTTACTTTCTCCCAACCTCGCATTGGTTCAGAATGGGAACTCACCGAATCTGCGCCCAGCTATGAAGCGCTGTGGGATTGCAGAGACGCGCTCAGCGCCGGTACGTATGACTTCGCCAAAGACCCCGCTTCGCTTGGCCTCTGCTTTTTAGACAACGGCGACGCGATTTGGGGTAGCCTCGCGGCCTTTCAGGCGGCGACAAACAACAAAGCGGTCACCCAGGCAATCTTTGATACCATCAAGAAGAACTTGATCACCGCGTCGGGCACAAACGCCGCCATTCTCTACCGCAAAAACGCCGACGGCCAAACCTACGGCTATGCCATCGTACTCAACCTGGCAACCTCTCAGAGCGATTCCAGTCTTGGTTGCCCGTATTTCAATCTTAATCCTGAC
The DNA here is from genome assembly GCA_964461745.1 of uncultured Oscillospiraceae bacterium. Classification (GTDB taxonomy): domain Bacteria; phylum Bacillota; class Clostridia; order Oscillospirales; family UBA929; genus JAVBPF01. The sequence goes on from CAYWWF010000225.1 coordinate 1,530, forward strand.
GATAAAGCGTTTGGGCACCAAACGACGGTTTTCAATTGAGTTTCTCTAAGAACTGAGATTTTCAGATACGCCCAATTGATACTGGCAGTGAACGCTATTGCTCCGACAATTGAATCGAGAATTATTTCTTTTCATTTCCCCCGCTTACGGCGGGGGAAATGAAAAGAAATTCAAGTTTTAGTTAGCAGAGCAATAAACCAGAAGTATGGAGGATTTTCTATGAAAAAGCTAATCTCATTCCTTTTATGTGTAAGCATCACATGTATGCTTTTCGCCCCCCTGTCCGTCCTTGCGGCGGCGCCGACGGGACTGACTTGGGACGGCAAGCCCGCAACCCTAGCGGAGATCGCAAAAAACACTGGCTACGACATGATAGACGCAAAAGGGAACTACAAACCGCTCTACTATTTCAGTGCCACGGATCTTTGGAAAGATGGGCTGTTCTTAGGCTCAAACGGTTGTTTTGACCTCGATCGGCCACTCACCCGTGCCGAAGGTGTGGCAATGATCATACGCATTTTAGGGAAAGACACTGAAGCGAAAGCCACAACCACACCCATTGCCTTCACCGATGTGCCCCCTTGGGCAAAGCCTTATGTGGCGTACGCCGTGAAAAACGGCATAGCAAAAGGAAACTCGGCAACCAAATTTGGCAGTAGTGCCCCCATGACGGCGGCACAGTATATTACCATGGTACTGCGCGCCCTAGGGTATAAGGACGGCACCGACTTTACCTGGGACAAATCCTACGACAAAGCGCTCGAAATCGGTCTAATCGGAGAGCCCTGTCACAAACAGTACAGCCGCTCGAATCTGTTTTTGCGGGACAACGCGGCGGTCATTGCTCACAACGCCTTGAACTACGCACCGATGAAATCCGGCGCCATGCTGAAGGACACCATCACCATGCCGGGTAAGCCGACCGGAAGTATGCCGACCGCCACCCGTGACGGGGCCGGATCAATCGTCTTGGATGCCTCCACACTTTCGATCACAACGAAAGACAACTACTTCCAGATTTACAGTCTGCCGGGCAACAATTTCGCCGCTGTCGCAACGTATTTCCTCTTTGTGGGAACGTACAGGGGCCCCATCGAGATGAAGGCCACCCTTTCACCGACGGGCGTTGGCAACACGGCAACAAATAGTTATTTTGTTGATTTTGATGATCGCCCTGGGGAAGACCTCTATATCAAATACACGTTTGCCTTCCAAGTTAAACCGGCCGCGTACAGCCAAATGGTGACCAACAAACTTAAAATACAGGTGGGTGAATTTACGTATACCGATAGTATAGTTTGTAACGGAACCTTGTATAGTATGGAAGTCGTGTAAAGCACGGCCCGACCCTTTTGCAGAAATCATTGGTAGCAACGAAACCGGCTGACGGGGAACTTTTCCGTTAGCCGGTTTTTTGGTATCAGCACGCCGGTCGCCCGCTCCCCGGATGATCCGTCAAATTTTTTCCACAGAATAAATTGCGGTCTACCATTTGCT
>CAYWWF010000226.1:0-2997 GCA_964461745.1 uncultured Oscillospiraceae bacterium
AGAAAATTATTTCTGCCTCTTGTTTTTTCTGTTGGTTTGATTATAATTATACTGAGCGTTTGTGCGACCTAAAAAACCTATGGGATCCATAGGCAATCAGGCCCGCCGGAGGCGGAATGTTTGTCCGGGGATTCAGAATGGAGCACAAGCCGAAAAGTATTATAGTGGGAGGGGTTTCCTTTGGTTGACTGGCTATTCTATCTGGTTCCCGTCGGTTCCATCATCGCGCTGATCTCCGCCTTTCTCTTCGCCCGGCGTGTGATGAGCGTGCCTGAAGGCACGGACGACATGATCCGCATCGCCGGAGCCATCCGGCGCGGCGCGGGCGCTTACCTCAAGCGGCAGTACACCGGCGTTGCCCTGTTCTTTGGCGTGATGTTCGTCATCCTCAGCGCCATGGCAATTCTCGGCTTGCTGACGCCGTTTGTGCCCTTTGCGTTCATCACCGGCGGTTTCTTCTCGGGCCTTTCGGGCTTCATTGGAATGAAGATCGCCACCTATGCCAACGCGAGAACTGCGTATGCCTCGAGCAAGAGCTTGAACTTCGGCCTGAAGACCGCGTTTTCCTCCGGTGCCGTTATGGGCTTCACCGTGGTTGGTCTAGGGTTGTTGGATCTGTCCATTTGGTTCTTCTTACTCAAGTACGTCTTCTACGCGGGCATCGTCGATGTCAATGAGCAAATCCGCCTGATCTCTTCGGCCATGTTGACCTTCGGTATGGGTGCTTCCGCGATGGCGCTGTTTGCGCGTGTCGGCGGCGGTGTCTTTACGAAGGCTGCGGACGTGGGCGCGGACCTTGTGGGTAAAGTCGAAGTCGGCATCCCCGAAGACGACCCCCGCAACCCCGCCGTTATCGCCGACAACGTCGGTGACAACGTCGGCGACGTGGCCGGCATGGGCGCTGACCTGTATGAATCTTATGTCGGTTCGATCGTATCCACCATGGCGCTGGCTGTCGCGGCCGGTTACGGCTTTGCGGGCGCCGCGGTTCCGATGATCATGGCCGCCTGTGGTACACTGGCCTCTATCATTGGCACGCTCTTTGTCCGTTCCGGTGAAAAGGCCGAGCAAAAAGCGCTGCTCTCCGCGCTCCGGCGTGGTACAAACATCGCCGCGATTCTCATCGCGCTGGGTGCCTTCCCGATCATCTACTTTACACTGGACTGCGCGGCGTATCCCGAAAGACTCGGTACATACTTTGCCGTTTTGTCCGGTCTCGTCGCCGGTGTGCTCATCGGCCTTGTGACGGAATATTATACCTCGGACACCTATAAACCCACTCAGAAACTCTCAGACACGACGCAGACAGGCCCGGCTACGGTGGTCATCGGAGGCTTGTCTCTCGGTATGATTTCCACGGCGCTGCCCGTCCTCATCGTCGGCGCGTCTGTGCTCATCAGTTACTTCTGCGCGGGCGGCGCGAACGATTTCAACGCCGGTCTCTACGGCGTCGGCATCTCGGCGGTCGGTATGCTCGCGACGCTCGGCATCACACTGGCAACCGACGCTTACGGCCCTGTGGCCGACAACGCTGGCGGCATCGCCGAAATGACACATATGGATCCCGAAGTCCGCAAGCGCACAGACGCGCTGGACTCCCTCGGCAACACCACCGCGGCCACCGGCAAAGGCTTTGCCATCGGCAGCGCGGCGCTGACAGCGCTGGCGCTGATCGCGGCTTACATCGACCAGATTACCGAGAAGCTCAAAGAAGCCGGTGAAGTGGTCGCGGACGCGCTGAACCTTTCGCTGAACAACCCGCCGGTGCTCATCGGTCTCTTCATCGGCGCGATGTTGCCCTTCATCTTCGCCTCCCTCACGATGAGTTCCGTCGGCCGCGCCGCGCAGAGTATCGTTGTGGAAGTGCGCCGTCAGTTTAAATCCATCACAGGCCTCATGGAAGGCAAGGCGGATCCGGATTACGCGGCTTGCGTTGACATCTGCACACGCTCCGCGCAGAAAGAGATGATTCTGCCGACCATCCTGGCTGTGCTCGCCCCCATCCTCACCGGCGTCATCCTTGGTTTCAACGGCGTCATCGGTCTACTGGCCGGGGCCACGGTCTCCGGGTTCATCCTCGCCATCATGATGGCCAACTCCGGCGGCGCGTGGGACAACGCCAAGAAGTACATTGAAGCCGGTAAACACGGAGGCAAGGGATCTGACAGCCACAAGGCCGCCGTCGTCGGTGACACGGTTGGCGACCCGTTCAAAGACACCTCCGGCCCGTCGATCAACATTCTGATCAAGCTGGTTTCGATGGTCTCCATCGTCTTCGCGGGTCTCACGGTTGCGTTCCACATCCTGTAAAGAGTGTTTTGAATTGGCGTCGGGAAAGCGAAAGCTTTCCCGACGCCTTTGTTGAAAGGGGTTTGTTTGATGAATCGCTGGCTTAAACGTGTTGTCCCGCTGTTTGTGTGCTTGTCTCTCTGTATCAGCGTATGGCCCATGGGGGCTTCCGCGTTTTGGGCCGTTACGGAGAAGAAAACGCTGTCCGGGGGGTATGATGAGATCCAACCCATGGGGTTTGACCTCTTGAGAACGCGCGCAGGCGAGATTTATGGACTGATGGACTTAGAGGGTACGGAACTTGTGCCGCCGAAGTACGACTGGATTGATGGTTTTTATGAAGTACCCGCTTCCATGGTGCGCCTGGACGGAAAATGTGGCCTCATTGACACAAAAGGGATGGAAATTGTGCTGCCTATCTATGATTTCTCGGATATGAGGGCGCGGAAGGTGTTTATTACACCTCATATTGTGGTGTCGTTATGATCAGCTTGGAGGGGCGGTATGGCCTCTTGGATCTTACGGGCCGTGTAATTGTTCCGCCACGCTACGACTGGATAAATTTGCAGTCCGAACACACGGCCTTACTTTGGCTGGACGGCAAAGTGGGTTTTGCCGATTTGAGCGGGGGCGTTTTGGTGCCGCCACGTTATGACGATTGCCAGTTGCTCTCTGACGGCACTTACGCCGTGTCACGCGGTGGTCTAT
>CAYWWF010000227.1:0-2971 GCA_964461745.1 uncultured Oscillospiraceae bacterium
CGACGGTAGCGTTTCCGCATTTGCCGGGCAATACACGTACCATCGATGAGGTCGGAGAGATCCCGATTGACCAGGTCATCATCGGCTCCTGTACAAACGGTCGGCTGGAAGATTTGCGGCAAGCCGCCGAGATATTCAAGGGCCGTCAAGTCGCGCGGGACGTGCGCGTCATCATCATCCCAGCGACGCAGAAAATCGCCGCGCAGGCGGTGGAAGAGGGCCTGCACAGCATATTCTTGGAGGCAGGCTGCGCCGTATCCACACCGACCTGCGGCCCCTGTCTCGGCGGACATATGGGCATTTTGGCCGCCGGGGAGCGCGCGGTTGCCACGACCAACCGCAATTTTTTAGGGCGCATGGGCCATACGGAGAGTGAAATCTATCTTGCAAGCCCGGCTGTCGCGGCCGCATCGGCGGTATTGGGACGACTGGCGTCGCCGGAAGCGTTGTAATGCGTATCCCCCGCCTTCGGCGGGGGATACAGAAATAAGCAATACAATGTAAGTCAGAAAGGAAACAGTTATGGGCAAGGCTTTGAAATACGGAGATCATGTCGACACCGACGTGATCATCCCCGCGCGTTACCTGACCGAGAGCAGTCCCGAACACCTGGCGCGGCACTGTATGGAAGACCTGGACGCGAACTTTGTCAGCCGTGTGCGTCCGGGGGATGTTGTGGTGGCCGGAGTTAACTTTGGCTGCGGTTCCTCACGAGAACATGCGCCGCTGGCACTCAAAGCGTCCGGTCTTTCGTGTGTGATCGCCGCGTCGTTCGCGCGCATCTTTTATCGCAACGCCATCAACATCGGGCTTCCGATTTTGGAGTCCCCCGAGGCCGCAAACGGCATTCAGGACGGGGATGAAGTAGAGATTGATTTTACCAAAGGGGAGATCATCAACCACACGCGGGGTGAGAGCTACAAAACCGCGCCGTTTCCGCCGTTTGTGCAGGACATCATGGCGGCGGGCGGGCTTATGGCGTCACTCAAGGCGTAAACGCCTTGAGTGAACAGGCTGTCAAAGAATTGACAGCCTGTGCGGCGCGTGAGCGCGCCTATCATCTGCGGATGGGATTTAAACATGAAAAGGGGACTCAGCGCCCCCTTTTCACACTTTTCCCCCCGATATTGTTTTAGCGTCATTCCAATACGGGAATATGCAGATGTCTGTAAAGGAGAATTGCTATGCAGGCTAACATTGCTTTGATCCACGGCGACGGCATCGGTCCGGAGATTGTCCGGGCCGCGGTAGGCGTGTTGGACGCCGTGGCCGAGAGATATGAACACAGCTTTGACTACACGTCGGTGCTCATGGGCGGCTGTGCCATAGACGAAACGGGGACACCGCTGCCCGAAGAGACTGTGACCGTATGTAAGGCCTCCGACGCAGTGTTGCTTGGCGCTGTCGGTGGGCCGAAGTGGGACAAATTGCCGGGGACACAGCGCCCCGAAGCGGGATTGCTTGGAATCCGGGCCGCTCTTGGGCTATACGCGAACCTGCGTCCAGCTGTTTTGTTTCCGGCGCTCGCGGACGCGTCCCCCCTGCGTCCGGAAGTTTTCGGCGAGGGTTTTGATTTGCTGTTCGTGCGCGAGCTCACCGGCGGCATTTATTTCGGTGAGCGAGGCCGCAAAACCGTTGAGGGCGCGCCTGCGGCGTATGACACGGAGCTGTATTCGGTGCCTGAGATTGAACGCATCGGCCGTCGGGCGTTCGAACTGGCGCGCGCGCGGCGGAAAAAACTCTGTTCGGTGGACAAGGCCAATGTACTGGAGAGCTCACGGCTCTGGCGCGAAGTGATGCACAGATTCCGCGCGGAATATCCGGATGTGGAATACAGCGACATGCTTGTCGACAACGCCGCGATGCAGCTCGTGCGCGACCCACGTCAGTTTGACGTGGTGGTAACCTCGAATATGTTCGGCGACATTCTATCAGACGAAGCCAGTATGCTGACCGGTTCGATCGGGATGTTGCCCTCCGCGAGTTTGGGGGCCGGTACACTGGGGCTCTACGAGCCGATTCACGGTTCCGCGCCCGACATCGCGGGGCAAGACAAGGCCAATCCCCTGGCGACAATTCTCTCAGCGGCCATGTTGCTGCGCACGTCCCTTGGCCTTGCAGCAGAAGCCGAGGCTGTGGAGCGCGCGGTGCGCTGTGTCCTCGAGCAGGGGTTACGCACCGGGGACATCTGGAGGGACGGCACGACCCTGATGGGCACACAAGCCATGGGTGAGGCCGTCGCGGCGTATGTAAGCACAGGGGATTGAATCTTTTTGCCTTCGGCGGAAGAAAGGATAGCAATACGAGGGGTGTGTGTTATGTCACGGTTACAAGAGATTCTCGCATACAACAAAAAGTTTGTGTCAGAAAAGGCGTATGAATCCTTTGTCACGAGCCGATACCCCGACAAGAAGTTGGCTATTTTATCCTGTATGGATACAAGGCTGACAGCGCTTCTTTCGGCGGCCATGAACATCAAAAACGGCGACGTGAAAATCATTCAAAACGCCGGAGCCGTGGTGTCACACCCGTTTGGCAGTGTCATGCGCAGTTTGCTTTTGGCTGTCTTCGAATTCGGCGTAGAGGAAATTTTGGTCGTGGGGCACTACGCTTGTGGTATGCAGAGCTTGGACGCCGACGCACTCATGCGCAAGATGATGGACAGGGGTATTTCTCGGAGCCATTTTGAAATGATACACTATTGTGGCACAGACTTGAAGGCCTGGCTTTCCGGCTTTGACGACGTTCGGGTGTCGGTTTCTTCCACGGTGAATACCATAAGAAGACACCCGCTGATGCCGGAAGACGTCATGATATACGGACTGATCATCGACCCGCAAACCGGGCGGCTGGATCCCATAGAATAAGGCAGTCTGAAATAACTATGCCCCCGCCTTTCGGCGGGGGCATCAGACTGTCAAAAAAGCCTCGCAGAGTTTTCCGCCTTTGGCGGAAAATAGTGTTTCATTGT
>CAYWWF010000228.1:0-2944 GCA_964461745.1 uncultured Oscillospiraceae bacterium
TGCTGCTATGGATAGTTTGTCGCTTGCCTTCTCGACGGTGTTTCCGCTGCTTTTCATGATGGCGCTCGGGTATGGTCTGCGGGCTCTTACATGGCTCAGTGAGTCTCTGTCCGTGCAGCTCAACCGCCTCTGTTTTCAGGTGTTTTTGCCGCTGATCCTGTTCATCAGCGTCTATCGAAGCGATTTTGCCGTGGACTTTTCTTTGAAACTGGTTGTGTTCGCACTTTCAAGCGTGGTCTTGTGTTTCCTAAGTCTGCTGGGTTTGATTCCTCGGATGGAAAAGGACAACCGCCGCCGCGGTGTGCTGATCCAGAGCATCTTTCGCAGCAATTTCCTTTTGTTTGGCATACCGGTTTCAATCTCTTTGTTTGGCGCGGCAAGCGCGTCGGTTACAGCCATCTTGATTGCGTTTGTGATTCCCGCGTTCAACGCGCTGTCGGTGGTGGCGCTGGAGTTGTTTCGCAAAGAAAAGACCGGATTTCGAAGCATTCTCAAAGGGGTGGCGCGAAACCCCCTGATTCTCGCGTCGGTTGCGGCATTTTTCTTTGTGTTTACGGGGCTACGGTTGCCCGTACTATTGGAGGACACCGTCGCCGACATCGCCGCGATCGCAACGCCGCTGTCGCTGATCGTTTTGGGCGCTTCGTTTCAATTTCGCCAGGCCGGGCGGCACCTGCGCCTGCTGCTGATTGGTGTTCTTGGAAAGCTTGTTTTTGTGCCGCTTCTGTTTGTGACGTTGGCGGTTTTGTTGGGCTTTCGCGGGGTGGAACTCGTGTCGTTGTTTGCGCTGTTTGCAAGCCCTACGGCGGTCTCCACCTTCACCATGGCCCAAAACCTCGGGGCGGACAGTGAACTGGCCGGTGAGCTTGTGGTCACGGGTTCGCTGCTTTCGATTGTAACCATCTTTGTCGGCGTTTTGATCTTGAAGCAGATGCAGTTGTTCTGATGGCGCAATCTTTATTCCCCAGCCTTCGGTTGCCATAGAAACATGTACCAGCCAGTATTGTAATTGGCATTCTTGGATAAAGTTTAAGAGAGCGGTGACAACACATTGATGCCAAAGTATGATATCATTGTCATAGGAGGTGGGCCAGCCGGTGCCGCTTTTGCCAAAACCGCCGACCCACGCCAAAAAATCCTGCTGCTGGATGGCGGGCGCTTGGGCGAGGGGAAGCCTTGCGGCGGCTTGCTTGCGCCGGACGCGCAAAAAGCATTGGCGCGCTTCAATTTAACACTGCCCAAACGAATTTTGGCCGATCCACAGATTTTTTCGGTCAAGACCGTCGATGTGAAAACCGGAAAGATCCGCTACTACCGCCGCATGTACATTAACACCGATCGAAAAGCGCTGGACGCCTGGTTTTTATCGCTTCACGCGCCGCATGTGACCGTGGAGCCGGGGCGCTGTGTCGGCGTCGTAAAACAAAACGGGGTGTACCTTGTGTCGTACCGGGGCGTCGATGGATCGACGCATACGGCGGAGGCCAAGTGGTTGGTGGGCGCCGACGGCGCGAATTCTCTTGTGCGTAAGACGTTTTTCCCCAAGGTTCCCGCGCGCCGGTATGTTGCGGTGCAGCAGTGGTTCCAGGCCGATAGAGAGGCCGGGGACGGTTTTTACTCTTGTTTTTTCGATCCCGAGACCACGGACTGTTACGCGTGGTCGATTTACAAAGGGGAATACGTCGTGTTCGGCGGCGCGTTTCCCTCCCGACACTGCCGCGCGCGCTTTGAGCGGCTCAAAGTAAAACTTGCGCGATTTGGGTACAATTTTGGCGCGCCTGTCCGGACGGAGGCTTGCCTGGTTTTACGGCCGAGTCGATGGAAGCACTTTTGTTGTGGGAAAGACGGCGTATTTTTGATCGGTGAGGCGGCGGGGTTCATCAGTCCAAGCTCGCTCGAGGGCATCAGCTACGCCATCCGCAGCGCGACGCTGCTCAGCGACTGTTTACGCGCGGACGGCCGAAACAAAAACCGTATCTATCGAAGCAAAACCAAAGGGTTGCGTTTGCATCTGCTTTTTAAAAACGCAAAGAGTCTTGTGATGTATACGCCGTTTCTCCGACGCGTGGTCATGGGGCTTGGACTCTCAAGCATCCATCTGTACGATGAACGGTATCGATGAGCGAAGTCGCGGTTGTTTTGTCGCTTGATGGTAAAATAAAACAGTACCTTGCGCCGCGCTGGAAAAAGCGCGCTGGCATCCATGGCAAATCGCGTCCGTCCGTGCAGTGGCACGTAAAAATCCTCCGATTATGTAAAGTTATGCTTGCAAAATGAGGGAAACGGGGATACAATAAACCAATAAGATTTCTAAGAAGCTGAATTTGTCTCTGCGTCGCACACGAATATTTTTCGCGTCGCACACCGAAGAGAACGATCAACTGGGGGTCAGGAGGAAAAGTTATGTCAAGCAGGATATTCCAAGGTATCGTTTTGCAGATGCGTGATGCCACCGATAAAATGGTGGGCGTCATTGACAGCACCGGTCAAGTTATCGCCTGCACGGAACTCTCCCAGATCGGCACAAAACACCCGGAAGCGGCGTTCGAGCTGGATTTGAACACGCAGCCCTGTCTGCCGTTTCGCGGCCATACGTACAAAGCGCTGCTGAGCTGGGGGGCGCACTTTGACTACGCGGTGTTTGTCGAGGGAGAGGACGAGCGTTCACAGGAAATCTGCTTTTTGGCAACCATCGCTTTAAACGGCGCGAAGACCTTCTATGATGAAAAGCACGATCAGGCGACGTTTGTGAAAAACATACTGCTCGACAACATTTTGTCGGGCGATATTCGCGTGCGTGCGAGGGAACTCAACTTTGACTGCGACATCCCGCGTGTCGTCGTGCTCATCCGCCAGGAGGGCAAGTGTGACCCGGCTGTGGTGGACATCGTCTCGGGCTTGTTCCCGGACTCCAAGCAGGATTTTGTTGTCGGCCTCAACGAGA
>CAYWWF010000229.1:0-2923 GCA_964461745.1 uncultured Oscillospiraceae bacterium
CCGAGCCCGACAACGGCGGCGCATGTTCTGCACGACCTGGAAGGCCGCATCGACGCCGTGCTCGACGGGGGCCCCTGCGACTGGGGCGTGGAGTCCACGGTACTCGACCTCACTGTGACCCCGCCCATGATCCTGCGGCCCGGTGGGATCTCACGCGACGCGCTCGAGGGAGCGCTCGGCGGCTCGGTGTTGGAGGGTTATCAACGTGACACCACGCAAAACGCCGATGTCGCCGAGGCACCAGAAGCAAAAGAATTTGCCTCCACCGAGGATGAAACATACACGCCCAAGGCCCCCGGCATGAAGTACCGGCATTACGCGCCGACGCCGCCGGTGCTCACGCTGCCCGGCTCGATTGCGCGCGCGGCGGCGCTGGTCGCGGCGGCGGCGTCACGACCAGCCACGGAGGCCCCAGCGGGGAAGGCCCCCAGGCAAATTCGGGTGCTCTGTCCCGCCGAGGAGGCCGAAGCCTTCGGCGCCTATGCGGAGGTGTACGGCTGTATCGCCGAGCCGCGCAGTTTGATGCGGGGCCTGTTTGCGGCGCTGCGCCGCTTGGACCGACCGGATGTCTCGGTGATTTTCGTGCGTTGTCCCGAGCCTTTGGACGCCGGCCGTGATCCCTTCGCGGCCGTACGCAACCGGCTCACAAAGGCCGCAGCCGGGCGCGCGCTGGCACCGCGTCCTCTGCGGATTGGCCTGCTCGGCCCCTCGGGCGCGGGCAAGTCGGATGTTCTTACACGGCTCCAGGCCCGTGGACTCTCGACACTCAGCGCGGACGTCGTCTACCACGAGCTGCTGAGCCACGACGAAGTCTTGCTCCAAAGGCTTTTCGAGACCTTTCCGGAGGCTTTTGTAAGCCATACAACCTTAGACCGCCGCGCGCTGGGCCGCCTTGTGTTTCAAGACGAAGCCCGGCGGCAGACACTGATGGCTCTTACCCACCCGGTCATCCGGGGTGAGATCCAGCGGCGGGTGGACGAGCTTTCGGAAGCGGGCGCGCTGGTGGCGGTCATCGAGGCCCCGGTACCGGAGCCTTGGTTTTTACAACAGTGCGACGCAACCATTGGACTGCTCGCACCGCTGGAAACGCGGCTGCGCCGCGTCGTCTCACGTGACGGACTCCCGGAGGACTATGTCCGCGCGCGGATGGGCGCGCAACCCGAGGACGCATATTTTCAGAAAAACTGCACAGTTTGTTTTTGTAATGAAGGCGACTTGGAAAAACTGGTTCAGGCTGTTTACGCGTGGATTGAACAATACACTTTTCAAAAAGTGTTGAATGCTAAATGATGAATGCTAAATGGTGGAGTCGCCCTGCGGGCGATACCATGAAATGTATCGCGCCCACGGCGCGATTCCATCCTTCAACATTCAGCATTCATAATTTAGCATTTGCCGATGCAAAAAAAGGAGGGCCAAACCATGGCCAAAGCAGAACCCAAATCAACAAAAGATACCCTGCTCTACGCACCCAAAAGCGGCCTGCGAGGCCTTTCTGACGCGGGTTGGACACAAATCACTGATTTTTGCGAGGGCTATAAGCACTACCTCGACACCGCCAAGACGGAGCGTCTGGCCGTTTGGGCCGCGGTGGAAGAGGCCGCGGGCTTCGCGCTCTATAAGCGTGGACAGGCCTTGAACCCCGGCGATAAGATTTACTGGGTCAACCGCGGCAAGGCCGTGGCCCTTGTTCGAATCGGCAAAAAGCCGCTTTCCGAGGGAATTCGTTTGGTCGCCGCGCACATCGACTCGCCGAGACTGGACTTAAAGCCCATGCCGCTTTACGAAGAGGCGGAGCTGGCTTACTTGAAGACACGCTATTACGGCGGTGTGCGCAAATACCAGTGGCTCGCGCTGCCGCTCGAACTCCACGGCGTCGTGGCGCGGGCCGACGGCACTGTCGCGCGGGTTTCACTTGGCGCGGAGCCCAACGATCCGGTGTTTGTGATCAACGATCTGCTGCCGCATTTGGCCGACGACCACAACAAAAAGAAATTGTCCGAAGCGTTCGGCGGTGAAACGCTCAACGCCCTGGTGGGCCACCGCCCGTCCGGCGACGACAAGGAGAGCGCCGTGCGTCTGTTTGTCATGGAGGCACTCAACCGCAAATATGGCTTCACCGAGACCGACTTCCTCTCGGCGGAACTCAGTTTTGTCCCGGCGCTCAGCGCGCGCGACGTCGGTGTAGACGCGTCGTTTGTCGGCGGCTACGGTCAGGACGACCGTGTCTGTGCCTACGCGGCGCTGCGCGGTCTGATTGACATGGAAGAGGTGCCCGAACACACGGCGGTCTGTTTCCTCGCCGACAAAGAGGAAATCGGCTCCGAGGGCGTCTCGGGGATGCAAAGCGCGGCCTTTGACGGCTTCATCCAAGACCTCTGCCGCACGCAGGAAGTCCCCCTGCTCGAATGTTATGAGAAAACGCTCTGCCTCTCGGCGGACGTCTGCAACGGATACGACCCAAACTACCCCGAAGTCAGCGAAAAACGCAACACCGCGCGCCTTGGCTACGGTGTCGGCCTGATGAAGTACACAGGCCGTCGGGGCAAGGGCGGCGCGTCGGACGCGTCGGCGGAACTCGTCGGCCATGTGCGCGGCCTGCTCGAAAAGGGCCAGGTGCGCTATCAGTTCGGTGAGCTCGGCAAGGTGGATCAAGGCGGCGGCGGCACCGTCGCTGTGTTCCTCGCACGCCGCAACATCAATGTCTTGGATGCCGGGGTGCCGGTGCTTTCGATGCACAGTCCGTTTGAAGTGGTTTCGAAGTTTGATGTGTATCAGATGTACAAAGCGGGGCTGTGTGTGTATAGGGCATAAATCTTAGGTGTTTTTTCCCTGCCGGGGACGGGGGCGTTACTTTCTTGCTCGTGCAAGAAAGTAACCAAAGAAGCACGCCCAAGAGGAGGGTTTTCGATGACCCTCCTCT
>CAYWWF010000230.1:0-2903 GCA_964461745.1 uncultured Oscillospiraceae bacterium
CATCCGTCGCGTCGTATGCGATGTCGCGGAGCTCATCGAGCAATTTGTCGGACTCTTTGACGAAGATGAAGCCGCGTGTCACAACATCCGGCCCGGAGACAATCTGGCACATTTCACTGTCTATGGTGAGAACCACGACCACAAGACCGTCGCGCGCAAGCTGACGGCGGTCGCGCAGTACAACGCTTCCGACGTCGCCGACGCCGAGACCGTCCACCATGATGTGTCCGGCTGTAACCGTGCCGCTGAGTTTGGCTTCGGTCGGCGTGATCGCGAGAACTTGGCCGATGTCGGCGATGAAAATGTTGTGCGGGTCAATGCCGGTCTGACGCGCGAGCGCTGCGTGCGCTTTCAAATGGCGATATTCGCCGTGTACCGGCATAAAATACTTCGGACGGGTCAGCGCGAGCACGAGCTTGAGTTCTTCCTGACAGGCGTGGCCCGACACATGCACTTCGGCCAGGCGTTCGTAAATGACCTCGGCGCCGCGCCGGAACAGCTCGTTGATGACCTTTGATACGGTCTTTTCGTTTCCGGGCACGGGAGACGCGGAGATAATGACGCGGTCGCCCGCACCGATTTCAAACAGGCGGTGGGTCGAAAACGCCATGCGGTAGAGCGCCGACATGGGTTCGCCCTGGCTGCCGGTCGTGATGATCACCACTTTGTGGCGCGGCATCCCTTTGACCTGCGTGGCCTCGATGATGATCCCGGGCGGAATCTGAATGTAATCGAGTTGAATGGCCACGCGCAGGATGTTTTCCATGCTACGTCCGGTGATGGCAACCTTGCGGCCATAGCGCGCCGCCGTGTCGATGATCTGCTGGAGCCTGTGGATGTTCGAGGAAAAGGTGGTGACGATGATGCGCTGGTCGCAGTTGCGAAAGAAGGTGTCCAGCGATTCGCCGACCTTGCGTTCGCTCATCGCATAACCGGGCCGCTCGACGTTTGTCGAGTCCGAGAGCAACGCCAAAACGCCCTCGTTTCCGAGCGCGCCAAGTCGGGCAAGATCCATGACCTCGCCCACCACAGGGGTGGTATCGATTTTGAAGTCGCCGGTGTGTATGACTACGCCGTACGGTGTGCGAATGGCGAGCGCTACAGCGTCCGCGATGGAATGGTTGACGCGGATGAGCTCCACATGAAAGCAGCCTGCCTCGAAAGACTGACCGGCCTCCAGTGTGTGGATTTCGGCGTCTTTGAGCTGTCCGCTCTCTTCCAGCTTGATTTCAATGAGGCCTGCGGCTAAGCGAGTGCAGTAAATCGGAACCTTGAGTTCGCGCAGCAGATAAGGCACCGCGCCGATGTGGTCTTCGTGCCCGTGGGTGATCACAAGGCCGCGTATGCGGCTCTTGTGCCGGATCAAGTAGGACATGTTGGGGATGACCAGATCTACACCCAGCATATCGTCGTCGGGGAAACCCATGCCGCAGTCGACGATCAGAATGTCCCCGCCGAATTCGTATACGGTCATGTTGTTGCCAATTTCATTGAGCCCGCCGAGCGGGATGATGCGTAGTTTTTCTGCCATGTTGTATTCATCACTCCAGAATTTTGTAAACACGGAATGCCCCAGACGGCCCCGCGAAAAGACAGCCCCCACAAGACGCACCCGCGTCTTGTGGTAACCGGTATGTAGGATGTGTTACGCAAAAGAACGCCACAAGTAACAACGCCGAAATTGCGGCGCTGCCAAGCAAAAACCGTCTCGAAGTATATATCTCAGAGACAAACGTACAAAACGACGCCTGTCAAAGGTCCATAAAAAACCAAAACGGAACCAAAGTCCGCATCCGGGCCGGTGCCCGACCGGTGTGACGGCCAAAGCCTGCGTCTCAAAGCTAACTCTTTCAGTATACCACACCGGCCGGTTTTTGTATAGGGCTTCGGCTGAAAGTTCGCAACCAACGTGCGGGATGGACAATCAATTGGCAGGGCGCGACGCCCTCGTCGCGCCGTAAATTGTCAAAAAGCCTCGCAGAGGTTTCAACGCGCCAGCGAAAAACAAAGTTTAATTGTACATCATCGATCGAGTTTTCGGATGAGCTTGCGGAAGTCGTCGCAGAGTTCGGCGGCGATCTCGGCGTTCATCGCCTCACCGACAACGCGCAACGCACGGCTGCCCGAAAGCGGTGAGACATGCACCCACCCGCCGTCAACCCGCGCGCGCAGTCCGTCGAAGAGCTCCGGGCGTGATTCCCGGCAAAGATCGGCCAAATTGCGCATCACCTCGCCACGGTCGTGGCTCAGCCCCACTTCGGTGCTGAATACCGCAAACGGTGTCAGCGATGTCGCCAGCTCCGAGAGGGTCTGCCCGCGCTCCATCATCTTGCGGCAGAGGTACACGGCCGCAAAGACGCCGTCACGCAGAAAGGGGCTCGAGGCAAACGCGACGCGTGCCGCCTCGCCGTCTTGCTCCATGCGCAGAAGCGTGCCGCCGAAGCGCTCGGCCATTGCGTCCAGGCTTGCCGGCGCGCCATAGGGCAGCGCAAGCACTTTTGTACCGGCTTCCCACTCCAGTGCGGCAATCAGACCCACAAGTTGTTCGTACGGGCGAACGCGGCCGCGTTCGTCGGTCGCGTGGCAGCGAAAGCCTTCGTGATCTACGACAAACGAGGGAAGTCCGCCGCTTTCTCGCACAACGCAGCCGACGGCGCGCAACGCCGCGCGAAGCAGCAGCGCGCTCTGATCCTGCCCGCTGACATTGACTTGAAGACTGCGCCGGGCCATCGTCGCGCCGTCCGGCATCGGGTAGATCTCCGTTGCGGCTTGCAAATAGCTTTCGCTGGCCCCCGTGATCGTCTCGGTGTCGGAGAGGGAAAGCGCGGTCTTCAGCCGCGTTTCGCCGCGGCAGACAAGGCTTTCGAGTTTGCGTTCGAGGTCGTGCGCGATGGGCAGTCCGT
>CAYWWF010000231.1:0-1320 GCA_964461745.1 uncultured Oscillospiraceae bacterium
CGCCAGACGTGGTTTTGACCGTACCCAATGTGAAGCTGGACGCCAATCGGTTTTATAGCGTGTATGCTTTAGGTTTGGTGGGCAAAGAGCCTCCGCTGCAAGCTCTGAGCGTTTTAGACTCCCTTTCCTAATTGTGCCGCAAATTTCTTGCGGTATGACCAAGACAACCATCGATCCCCACGATCCGCCCACGCATGACCGTCCAAGCCATTTCTAAAGCCTTTTGCTTTTCTCTATGGCTACGGCTCATCAAAGGTGATAGTTCTGCGTGGGGATTGATGTTGTTTAGCATAAAAGCGGATACATCGCTGCGAAAAGAGCGGCCCGAATAACCTGTTGATAATTTTCGGACAGGCCCTAGATGATTCATACAATTTTTTTGTCTTTTCATATATTTTTATGAGCAATATGGGCTACTCTCTTGCAGAAGGAAGATGCTGTCTGATAAAATTCCATTGTCCAATACTCATCTCAAATAGAATACTAGGTTTATCCACCGCTTATCTGAGATTCGTATAAAGTGATCATGGAGCGTGATGTGAAATGTCCTTCCAATTTGACCGGGGTGAAGGCCCGGACAAAAACTTTTTACTCTGGGAGACGTCCTTTGATCCTGAACACCAAGGCAAAGGCGAGTCCGTTTTGTGCCTTGGCAACGGTTATCTTGGTCTTCGCAACAGTTTTGAGGAACCCTACGTCGGTCAAACCCGAGGCCTATTTGTCGCCGGTATGTTCAACCGCTTTGATGAAACGGAAGTGACGGAGCTCCCCCATGTACCAGACGTAACGGGGTTGGACATCCGCCTGGACAGCGAACCGTTGAGCCTGATCCGGCAGGAGATCCTCTCCTATCATCGTGTGTTGAACCTGCGTACAGGTCTTTCGGAACGTGTAGTTCGGCTTCGGACGAAGACCGGTAAAACACTGAAACTCTCGTTTCAAAAGTTTGTTTCTCAAGACAATTTGCATTTGATTTGTCAACGGGTGGAGATCACCGCCGAAGACGCGCCCGTGGAACTGCTTCTCTATTCCGGCATCGACGGGCAGATGACAAACTCAGGCGCACAGCATTTTACCGAGGGTGAAAAACGTTTGTATGAAGACAACCTCATGCAAGCCGTGTTTCGTACCACGGAGTCTGGCATTGATTTTGTTTTGAACGCAAAATTGTCTTTTTCGGAAGCACCCGATCGCTCCATCGTAGAAATTCAGCGGCGTCGCATTGGACTGCGCTCGGTCTTTTCTCTTTGCAAAGGAAAAACACTTGTCGTCGAGAAATTCTCTACCGTGAGTACCTCCCGTGACAAAGAGTATGAACAG
>CAYWWF010000231.1:1420-2895 GCA_964461745.1 uncultured Oscillospiraceae bacterium
ACCTGCCTGAGCCCCTCCCCTCGGGTCTCATTCCGCAGGACGACAGCTACCTTTCGCTGCCGCAAATCGACCTCACTCCGTTTAAGACACAAGAGCAAGTCGGTGAAATATTTAAGGTATACGGCGCGGCGGACATAAACAAAATGCAAGTGTCAAAGCAAGCCGATGTTTTGATGTTGCTTTACTTATTACCGGAGCGTTTTCCCCCGCATGTTCTGTCCCCGAATTTTGACTATTATGAAGCCAGGACGCTACACGACTCTTCACTGAGCCTGGCCATCCACGGCATACTCGCGCTGCGGCTCGGGCTTCCTGACTTGGGCTATTCGTTTTTCCGCCGCGCCTGTGGTATCGACTTTGGCCCCAACTTGAAGTCCTCCGACGAGGGCATCCATGCGGCGGCCATGGGTGGGCTTTGGCAGCTTGTGACTTTCGGTGTCGCGGGCTTGCGTCCAGAACCCGAAGCGCTTTGGATCGACCCGCATCTACCCGAGACTTGGTCTGGACTGTCGCTTACATTTGTCTACCAAGGTTCTCGCATCGGAATTCAGATAACGCGCGGGCGCCTTACGTTGCGTCTTTTGGAAGGCGCGCCGCGCCGTGTACGTGTGGGAGAGACGGACACCCTGCTCGAAAGTGAGCTACAGATTGTATTATAAACGACAAGGAGATATATACCATGACACAACATGACAAACCGGACATCCAGGCCGTGATCTTCGATCTTGACGGCGTGCTTTGCAGCACGGACCATTTTCACTTCCAGGCCTGGAAGGTCATCGCAGACGAGGAAAATATAGAGTTTAACGAAGAGATCAACCATCGTTTGCGTGGCGTCAGCCGTATGGGCAGCCTGGAAATCATCTTAGAAAAAGCGTCCCGCCCCTATACTCATCCGGAGAAAGAAGCGCTCTGTGAAAAGAAAAACAAGCTCTATGTCTCCCTTTTGGCCTCACTGACCAAAAACGATCTGCTGCCCGGTGTTCAACACGTGCTCACCACGTTGAGAGGAAACAAGGTTTTGCTCGCCGTCGGCTCTTCAAGCCGCAACGCACCGCTGATTCTCGACAAGCTGGGGCTCGGCAGTTTTTTTGACGCCGTAGCCGACGGTAGTGAAATTGTCCACAGCAAACCCGACCCGGAAGTTTTCCTCTTAGCGGCCCAAAAACTTGGGGTCTCGTCAGAGCATTGCCTCGTCGTAGAAGACGCGACTGCGGGCATCGAGGCCGCACACCGCGCAGGGATGCTCAGTGCGGGCATTTCTCAAGCATTTGACGCGCCGCATTGCAGCGTTTCTCTGCACAAAATCGAAGATGTAGTAACTTTTCTAAAAATATAATACTAGACTAAGACAAATATTTTCAATAAAGGTAAAATTTTTACAAGTATGCAAAGGCCTTGCGTTTTTTTGCTTTCGGTGTTCAAAATGGGTAAAATATTTCCATGAAGAAGAAAAAGTTTCTCATGTTATCTGT
>CAYWWF010000232.1:0-2849 GCA_964461745.1 uncultured Oscillospiraceae bacterium
AGCGGAACTCATACTGGAGGAGCAACAGCATGACCCGCGAGGAAACTGCCCTTTTGCTTTCAAAGCATGACCATTTTTTGATTTTCACGCATCTAAGCCCCGATGGCGACACCATCGGCAGCGCCGCGGCGCTCTGTCATGGCCTGAGAAGTCTCGGTAAAACAGCATTTGTGGCTCCGAACCCGGATTTGACCCATAGATATCTGCCCTATGTGGAAGACCTGTTTCCACCGGCGCTGTACCCCAATGGTGGGGCCGTAAGCATCGACACGCCCTCGATGACCGCGCCCGACGCGGAGGCGTTGTCGGCCTATCTTGCGCAGGGCGTCTGCCTGATCTCGGTGGACATCGCCACCACCGATCTGCTGCCGTCCATCTACGAGCCCTATGCCGAATCCATTGCGCTGGCGATTGACCACCACCCGTCACACACGCATTACGCGCGCCACTGCCTGCTGGAGGCCGGCTGTGCCTCCACCGGCGAGATCATATACGCGCTGCTGGAAACCTGCGGCGTGCGGCTGACGCGGGACATTGCACTGCCGCTGTATCTGGCCGTTTCGACGGATACCGGCTGCTTCCGTTACTCCAACACGACCGCGCAGACGCACAGCATAGCGGCCCGGCTTATGGAAACCGGCATCGACGCCGGCCGGATCAACCGTGAGATGTTTGTCGTCAAATCTTACTGCCGCATTCAACTGGAAGCGGCCGTTTTCGCGGGTCTGCGCTTTTACGCGGAAGGCAAGGTGGCTCTGGGCGTTTTGACCTTGGAGACCATCCGGCGCTTTGGCGCTTCCACGGACGATATGGACAACATATCCGCGTTGCCGCGCCAGATCGACGGCGTCGACATCGGCATCACCGTACGTCAGATGTCCGAACAGAGCTGCAAAATTTCTGTACGCACCTCGGAGGCGTATGTGGCCTCTGAGATCTGCGCCCACCTTGGCGGCGGGGGTCACGCGCGCGCGGCCGGCTGCACGTTTAAGGGTTTGCCCTCTGAGGCGGAGGCGGCCATTTTGGAGGCTGTCCGGGCGCAAGGGGTAACGTTATGACCGGAATCCTGCTCGTGGACAAACCCGAAGGACTGACGAGCCATCAAGTGGTGGCACGTCTGCGGCGCCTTCTGCACATTAAGAAAATTGGTCACGCCGGTACGCTGGATCCTCTGGCGACCGGCCTTTTGGTTGCGCTTCTTGGGAGGGCTACGCGCGCCTGCGACACGGTTATGGGTGGCGACAAGAGTTACACCGCCGCGTTTCGACTCGGACTGACCACAGACACGCAGGACATCACAGGGACAGTGCAGACCCGACACACCGGCCCGTTGCCGGGCCTGATGGAAATCGAAGCCTGTCTGCCCACCTTTACGGGCGACATCGAGCAGATTCCCCCGATGACCTCAGCGATCAAGCAGGGTGGGAAAAAGCTTTATGAATTGGCCCGAAAGGGCATAGAGGTAGAACGCCCGAGCCGACGCATTCGGGTGGATGCCATTCGCATGGAGCCGCTTATGGATACAGATGAGCCCGGTGCGGACTTTGTGTTGCACGTGGATTGCTCCAAGGGCACCTATGTGCGCACACTGATTCACGACATCGGTCAGGTCTTGGGCTGTGGCGCGACACTCACGGCCTTGCGGCGCACGCGTTGCGCGCCGTTTACCGTGGCAGACGCGTTGACACTGGAAGAGATAGAAGTACATTTGCGCGCGGGCGACATGGCCACGCGTGTTTTGGGTGTGGATGGCTTGTTTGCAAACCATCCCGCCGTATGGGTAAACGAAGAGGGTGAGACGCTGGTGCGTCACGGCGCACCGGTGCCCTTTCTGTTGGCCCAAAAGATGGTGCCCAAACCCCTTGAGTCAAAGGATGAACAGGTATCGCCGACGTGCTTGGACGCGCCGCTTTGGCGCGTCTATAATGTGCGCGGCGATTTTTTGATGTTGGCACGCCGCGTGGGTGGTATGGAGCCGACTCTGATTGTGGAAAAGACTTTTTTTGAGGTGGAACCAAAGCTCGCGCCGTGTGCCGGGTTGAACACGGAGGGAGGCGGGAGCCATGGCTGACGCATCCCGTGTGATTGCGCTGGGCTTTTTTGACGGCGTACACATCGGCCACGCCGCGTTGTTTGCAAGAGCGATTGAGATGGCGCGCGCTTTGGAAGCGCGCCCGAGCGCGTTAACCTTTGACGTCCACCCCGAGACCCTCATCACCGGCGCGGGACGCTTGCTGCTCAACACCGGACGTGACCGCGCCACGCTGATCCGGCGGCAGGGCATCGAGGAGGTCATCCCGGCCCATTTTAACACGTCCCTGCGGCAGATGCCCTGGGACGCCTTTGTCGAGGATTTTTTGGTCGGACAGCTCTCAGCTTGTGGCCTCGTCGCGGGCTACGATCACCATTTTGGCCACCGGGGGCAGGGCGACCCCGATCGTTTGCAAGCGCTATGTAAGACCTTGGGCGTCCAGTGTCACATTGTTCCGCAAGTCGAGAGGGACGGCATCACCGTCAGCTCCACCTACATTCGGGGGTTGATCGCGGAAGGTGATGTCGAACGTGCGCATGAGTTTTTGGGGCATCCCCATTTTATGAGCGGTATCGTGACGCCGGGGCGACAGCTCGGTAGCACGCTTGGCGCGCCTACGGTGAACTTTCCGCTGCCGCCCGGTCTCCAGAGCCCGGGCTACGGGGTGTATGTCACGCTGTTGCATTGGCGCGGGCAAACCTTTCCGGCGGTTACGAATGTCGGCGTCCGGCCTACGGTTGTGCAGAGCGAAGAGGTAATGCTGGAAACGA
The DNA here is from genome assembly GCA_964461745.1 of uncultured Oscillospiraceae bacterium. Taxonomy (GTDB): domain Bacteria; phylum Bacillota; class Clostridia; order Oscillospirales; family UBA929; genus JAVBPF01. Next base: position 2,803 of record CAYWWF010000232.1, read on the forward strand.
CAGTCTTGGATTTCTCTGAAAATTTATACGGTGAAGAGATTGCGCTG
>CAYWWF010000233.1:0-2833 GCA_964461745.1 uncultured Oscillospiraceae bacterium
TGCAATAAACAAATTATTCCTGCGTTTTTGCGCCTTGTCTGTGCGGCGATTTTCTTGCTCAGTCGCGAACATCTGCATTTTGGGGCAGACCCAAAAGAGTTTTCCCCCGTTGGCGGGGGAAAAGAGGGAGCACATGAACATACCTATGGAACTGCGGCCGCTGGGGCGGACGGGCCTCCTGGTTTCCCGTCTCTGTTTCGGCTCTTTGACGCTGGGCCCGCTGCAAAGTAATCTTACCGAGGAGCGCGGCGGCCAGATCATTTCGTATGCCTTTGAGCGCGGTGTCAATTTTATTGACACCGCGCAATTGTATGGCACCTATCCTCACATTCGTTGGGCCCTCCGGCACGCGCGGCGCGACGCCGTCGTGTGCTCTAAGACATACGCCTATGAAAAGAAAGACGCGCAAAAAGCTGTGGACGAAGCGCGCCGTGCGCTCGACCGCGATGTCATCGACATATTTCTGCTACATGAACAAGAGAGCGAACATACCTTACGCGGTCACGGGGCCGCCCTGGAGGCACTTTACACGCTCAAAGCGCAGGGTGTGCTGCGCGCGGTGGGTCTGTCGACACACCGCGTCTCTGGCGTACGAGCCGCTATAGGCGCGGGATTGGACGTAGTCCACCCACTTTTAAACGTAGACGGAATCGGCATTTTTGATGGCACGGCACTCGATATGTTGGACGCCGTTCGGGACGCCGCCGACTCGGGTCTTGGCGTGTTTTCCATGAAGGCGCTGGCCGGTGGTCACTTGCACCGCCGCGCGGCTGAGGCGCTCTCCTTCGTGCGTGATCTGCCCTTTGTCCACGCTGTAGCTGTTGGGATGCAGACGGAAGCCGAAGTCGACGCCAACCTGTCCTTTTTTGCGCACGGGTATTTCCCCGAGGGCACCCCTTCGTTGTCAGTTACCCGCAAACTGTTTGTCGCCGATTGGTGTACGCGCTGCGGGCGCTGTGTGGAAGCCTGCCCGAGCCAGGCCCTCCATCTGACCCCCGAAGGTTTACAGGTACAAAATGAGCGCTGTGTTCTCTGTGGATACTGCGGCGCGCACTGCCCCGATTTTTGCCTGAAAATCTATTGAGTTGTCTCTGTTCCCATTTGTCTCTTAGAGCGCTGGTACGGCGCTCTTTTTTGCTTTTTCAAACAAATAATTTCTCCCATTCGTCGAATCCTTGGAGAATATTTTGCCGCAAGTTGGGATAAATTGAGTTTGTCCCTGAAAAATAGAAAATGAAGAAATTTTATGTTGACAGTCGTTGGCGTATGTGTTACAATTCGGTTACAAAAGGTTAAATGTTTTAACGCAGGATCTTTCGTGTTTCTTGTCCAAGTCTGACAAGCGGATTGCTTCGGAGGATTGGTTTTCCTCATTTATGATAACGATATGCTTAAATCAACGGGTGGAGGCGAAGGCATGACAACTACGACGAAGAAGAAAAAAAGTACGGGACTGACCTACCGGGGGCGGCCCCTGATGCGCAAGGACAATTTGGTGTATTACGGTAGCATGGCAGACAAATACATCGTCATGATGCAGATTTTGGACACCAAGTCTGTCGGTGACGCAAACGTTGCCACGCGTGTTTCGGTGCAGCTCCAGCTCACCGATCCTGACCTCAAATCCAGAGATCGCGTCGTGAAAAAAGGCGAAAAAGAAGGGCTCTACAACGCCATGGATGTCGCCAGCGTGTGGTTAGAACGCGCTTTGGCCACGAAATAATGGTGTAATTGGCTTTTTGTTACCTGTCGTTTCACATTATGCGAACATTGGACAGGTTGTTGGTGGTTTTTACAGCAATCGCTAGACGAGACAAAAACGCGAAAGAGAGGTTTGGACGTCCTTGGGCGTCTTATACGTTTCGGGCACCGCTTGTGATGCGTCGCCTGGAGCACGTAATACTGGGAGGAGTACAATTATGGGATTGAGAACCGTACGACGGTCGTTTTTGGGTGTTACCCCGAAACATATACTGCGATTTATGATTTTGGCTGGCCTGTTGGCCTGCATCCTCTGCGTCACCGCCTTGGCTGCCGATGTCAAAGCCGGTACCGTAAAAGCCAGCACCTTGTATTGTCGCGCTACGGCGTCTTCGGACGGTAAAATCGTGGCCTCTGCTGACCAGGGTGACAAAGTCTTGGTACTTGGCAAGAGCGGCGACTGGTATCAAGTGGTCTTTAAAAAGGCGGAAGGCTACATGCACTCCGATTATCTTACGCTCGCGGACGCCGCCGAGTTTTCCATCGGTGCCGGCGTCGTAACCGGAGCTTCGGTAAACTACCGCGCAAAGCCCGATACCGGTGCTTCCATTCTGGATAAGCTCGATACCGGCGACGTAGTCGAACTCATCGGCGTCAACAACGGGTGGTACAAGGCCAAACACGACGGCATGACCGGTTACATATCTTCGGACTTTGTCAAGTTCTCCGCGACCGCAAAGCCTGCTGAAAAGGCCGCTGCGGCACAAACATCAGAGGAGCCTGCGGAAGCCGAATCCACCGCGTCTGAAGAAGAAAGCGTGGACTCTTCTGAAGCGCCGCTGGCGGACACGTCATCCAAGGCACAGGAACTCATTGAGTACGCCCAGCAGTTCCTCGGTTGCAAATACCGTTATGGCTCGATGAACGGCAAAACGTTTGACTGCTCCGGCTTTACTTCCTATGTTTTTAAGCATTTCGGTTACTCTTTAAATCGGAGTGCGGCTGGCCAGGTCTCGAACGGCACAAAGGTCTCTCGTGAAGAGTTGAAGCCCGGCGACCTCGTTTTGTTCCGGGATCCGAAAATCAACAAGGCTGCCGCAAGCCATGTCGGCATTTACGTCGGCGACAGCAA
>CAYWWF010000234.1:0-2832 GCA_964461745.1 uncultured Oscillospiraceae bacterium
TGCCCTCTGCGCCCAGGAGACCGGCGCAATCGTGACTTGTGAAAACCACAATGTGCTCGGCGGTTTGGGCAGCGCCGTTTGTGAATCGGTCTGCGCGACCCATCCGGTGCCCGTGGAGCGCGTGGGCGTACAGGATGAGTTCGGCGAAGTCGGCCCCGAAGATTACCTGCGCGGCCGTTTCCATTTGGAGGCTTCCGACATCGTAGCCGCCGCTACGCGCGCCATTGCGCGCAAGTAAATGTTGCTATCTTCATAACCCTTTTCTTTGTGAGAAGACAGACGAATACCAATCTCTCATGAAGCAGTCGACATCTTTACAGTCTTTTTGCCGTCCGACTGCGTCATCGTCGGTCGGAATACACAAGTATTCCTGCCTCATCTTTCTTGTCGACTTATTCATGGGAGATTGGTATGAAAGCTGTCTTTTGGGGAACCTTGGATTTGCGTAAAGAGCCGCATTTTGTTGGACTTTAGTCTACAAAATGCGGTTCTTTACGCCTTGCAAAAAGGACAAGTGGGATATCTTCAGTTTTCTCATTGTTTCGTATTACGCTTGATTAGACCGGCCAAGCCGATAAACGAATCGGCCTTTTTGTATTCTGGGGGCGTTAGCAGGCTTACAAGGATATAAACGGCGGCGGAAAGCAAAACTCCGGCGATAACCTGCGTTGCCGACTGCATTTCCCACAGCACCGGCAAAGCCACACCCAAGCTGACCAGTAGGTTATACAGACAGAAGATGCTGCCCGCGACCATAGACCAAAATGCGCCGTGTGAATTGCCTCTGCGCCACAGGAAGCCCGCCACGAGCGGTACAAAAACGCCGGTGGTGATGATGTCCGAAGCGATCCATGAGACCTCCAAAATGGAGCGTATCCGTAAGGCAATCACCAAAGCAATTACGGTGACAATCAAGGTGGCAAGCTTGCTAAAGGCAAGTTTTTTCCGTTCATCCACCTGATTCTTGTTGAGATCCATGGAAAGTGTCATCGCGCCGGTGTTGATCAGTGAGTCCATTGTGGACATAATGGCCGCTGAAATGCCCACGAAGACAACAGCCGCCAAAACCGGATGCATATAATCCAGAACCACGGCAGAAACAACGCCGCCCGCCGGCCGTGTGCGATAAAGCACCAAGCAGGCCATGCCCGTAAGCACAACAATGAGGTATAGAGGGATATAGGCAAAGAAACTCATGACCGTCATCTTTTTGGCATCACCCTCATTTTTTGTGGCCGAAATGCGTTGCCAAACGTTGGCTTGTATCATCCATGCGCAACCAAAGGTGATGACATAGGATAGGTATTTTGTGCTGCCACTAAAAAAGGATAAATAGTCGGTCTTTCCTAGAGATTTTGCCGCGCCTTCAATGTCTCTGAATCCGTCTGCGTTAGAAAACGCGACCAAAAACACGACAACAGCCGAAATCAGCAGCAGTACAAACTGAATGATGTCAGTCAAGACCACTCCTCGAAAACCACCGAACAGGGAGTATATGAGAACGATAGACGTTCCGCACAAAACGGCCAGTTCGTAGTCAAGCCCCAAGTATGCACCGAAAAAATTGCCTACGCCCACCATCTGTGAAGCGGCGGTGATGGTCATAAACAGAAAGATCATCACCGACAACATGACGGAGACCGGTTTGGAATACCGCGCCGCCATCATTTCACCTTGGGTGAGATACCCGACCTTGCGAATGGCCTTTGACATGACTATCATGAGAAATGTGGAAATCAGCACCGGCACACCATAATACCAAAAGGCGCCCAACCCTTCCTCGAAAGCAAGATCCGCCGTTGAAATGGCCGACCCCGCGCCCCACCACGACGCAATGAAGGTAATCGACAGCGCCCAAAATGGCAGACGTCGTCCCGCAAAAAAATAGTCAAGGACATTGTGGCTTTTTTTATCTCTCAGTACGGCCAACAGCAACACCGCGAAATAGGCAAGCAAGCCCACAAGCGAAGCGATTTGCAAAAAACTCATAATTCCTTCTCCCTTAGTTCCAGTAACCGTGTTTTTATCCGGCTCAAAAGCCCGTTTAGCATGTCCATCTCAGAAGGCGTTAGAATGTCATAGGGGGTTTCCACATGCTTATCCATTTCCGCTTGGATGGAATCCACGAGAGTTATGCCTTTTTCTGTGAGTTCGATAGTGCGATATTTTGCGTTGCCTGTCGATTTAACAACCGTTATCAGCTCTTTTTTGCTTAGATTCTTAATGATCACCGTTGCCGTTGGACGATCCGCGTGAAGAAAAACGGCAATTTCATGGGGGGAGAGCTTCTCGTGTTTTCTCAGCCTGCGAAGCACGGCGTATTGCTGCACAGAGAGGTCAAAGGGAAGCATACGCCTTTGCCACACTCTGCGCCACTCTAAAAATATCCACGACAGTTTTTCGTTTACTTGCCCGTAGCTTGCCAATGGCGTCACCTCTAATGATTAGAATTCTAACTGTTAGTTTAGAGTGGATTTCCAGTTTTGTCAAGGGCAATATGTAGGGCGTGCTGAAACATTCATAACAAGCTTTACTTTGGCGGCAACACTTGGTATAAGTAAAGGGGCTTTGCCTATCGCTCCCCCGCCGGAGGCGGGGGAGAAGAAAACCTCAAATCACCTGAATTGTCATAAAGGAGTGGGTGTGGCATGGAGATCAACGACGCGTTGCTTTCCTATCTCGAAGAGCTTTCTCAACTTTCGCTGTCCGACGAAGAAAAACTGCGTGTTCGCGTGGATTTGCAAAAGATATTGGGCAGCATGTCGAAGCTTTCGGAGCTGGATACCGAACATGTGCCTGAGCGCAGCCATCCGTTTGACCATACAAACGCCT
>CAYWWF010000235.1:0-2724 GCA_964461745.1 uncultured Oscillospiraceae bacterium
GTCTTTTGAGGGCTTAAGCTTCGCCCCCTCTTTCGATGTCTGTCTCATTCGATCGGTTTCATCGTCGGGAAGAGGATGACGTCCCGGATCGAGGGGCTGTCCGTCAGCAGCATGGCCATCCGGTCGATGCCGATGCCGCAGCCCGCGGTCGGTGGCATACCATATTCCAGCGCCATAAGGAAGTCCTCATCCATCATACCGGCCTCTTCATCGCCGCCCGCGCGCAACTCGGCCTGCCGCTGGAAACGCGCGCGCTGATCAAACGGATCGTTGAGCTCACTGAAGGCGTTTGCGTGTTCACGCCGCACAATGAAGAGCTCGAAGCGATCCGTCAGACGCGGGTCGTCCGGGCAGCGCTTGGCCAGTGGCGAAACTTCGACGGGGTGGCGCGTGATGAAGGTCGGCTGCACAAGCTTATCCTCCACGCGCTGGTCAAAGACCTCATAGAGCCACTCGCCCCATGTAAAGCTGTCCTTCCCGCCGACGCCGATGCTCTCGGCGGCTTGTTTCGCGTCCGCGTCGGAGGTAAACGAAAGGAAGTCTAAGCCGGTGTATTCCTTCACGGCTTCGGCCATCGACAGACGCCGCCACGGCGTCTTCATCTCCACGGTCTCGCCTTGGTATGTGAGCGTGGTGCTCTGCAAAATATCCTGCGTGATCGAGGCCAGCATATCTTCGGTGAGCGTCATCATGCCCTCACAGTCGAGGTAGGCCTCGTAGTACTCCACGGTCGTAAACTCCGGGTTGTGTTTCACGGACATGCCCTCGTTGCGGAACAAACGGCCGATTTCATACACCCGGTCGATGCCGCCGACGATCAGTCGCTTTAAGTGCAGTTCAGTGGCGATGCGCAGGTACATGTCAAGATCCAGCGTGTTGTGGTGCGTGACAAACGGGCGGGCGTTGGCCCCGCCGGATATGGTGCCGAGCACCGGCGTTTCGACTTCTAAGTAACCGCGCGCGTCCAAAAACGAGCGGATGCCGCGCACAAGCCGACTGCGAATCGCAAAGGTGTTTCGCACCGACGGATTCATAATCAGATCTACATAACGCTGGCGATAGCGCAGGTCGGTGTCGGTCAAGCCGTGGAACTTCTCCGGCAGCGGCCGCATGGACTTAGAGAGCAGCGTAACCGTCTTGACATGCAGCGAGATTTCGCCTCTGCGCGTGCGAAAGACCACACCCGTCACACCGATGATGTCGCCGATGTCGTACTTCTTAAAACGGGCAAAAGCCTCCTCGCCCAAATCGTCAACCTTGACGTAGAGCTGGAGGCGACCCGTAGTATCTTGCAAATCACAGAAAAAGGCGCGTCCCATATCGCGTTTGGACATCATGCGTCCGGCCAGCGATACCTCGGCTCCTTCGAGCGTCTCGAACCGATCCTTGATGTTCAGGCAAGCCTCCGTGACCTCATAGCGGGTTTTCAGGAAGGGGTCCTGCCCTTCGGCGCAAAGCGCGTCAAGCTTTTCCTTCCGGACACGAATCAGTTCGGACAACTCCGGCACAGCCACGTCCGGCGTGTCCGGCGCCGTGATCTGTCCTGCGGCATCGGGTGTGTGCTCCTGCATGGGGGGTCCTCCTTTTGAAAATGCGTAGGCGGCTTCCGCGTATCCGGAGCCGCCTCAAAATCTATACATGAATGCTCAGTATTCGATAACGCAGCTTACCGGCCGGCACTTCCACTTCCACTTCCTGGCCCACACGGCCCCCTACGAGGGCCCGGCCAAACAGCGACTCATCGGAAATGCGGCTCATCAGGGGGTTGGCTTCCTGCGAGCCCACGATGGTGTATTCTTCTTCTTCCTGTGTCTCTAAATCCAACACGACAACACGGCAACCCGTAAGCACCGTGTCCTCCGTGAGCTGCTCGGGGTCAATCACCACGGCACGGAACACAATGTTCTCAAGCTCCGCGATGCGGGAAAACACCCGACCCTGCTCGTTTTTGGCTTCGTCATATTCAGAGTTTTCCGAGAGATCACCGAAGGACCTCGCCTCCTTGATCTGCTCGGCTACCTCTTTCTCTCGAACCGTCTTGAGATACGTCAGTTCTTTCTCAAGTTCGCGTAGTCTTTCGGCGGTCAGCTTATACGGTTTATTCATTCATCACACCTGCCAGGTTTCAAAATCCATCGGTCGTCTCCGGCCCCACCCGCGCAATCGGGCGAAACCGCGCGAATCCTGTCACGTTTTTTGCGAAACCCAATTCACATTAGACACGATTATAAGGAGATTTTCAGCGTTTGTCAAGCCTTCCCTTTTTCCAAATCCACCTTCGGGCGGGATTTCTTTCAAGTTGTCTTCTTGTTTAAACAATATCAATCTCTTCCGGTGACAGTCGCCCTTCCCCCACCAGCGCGCCCAATAGCGCTTCGGTGTGAACACCCGCCGGCCAGACGGACGCAAAGGCCTCGGGCACTTCCAACCGTGCGCCATCAACCACGCGGGCCGTGCGCTCCGTCTGCACGCGTCCCCCGCTAAGCAGAATCACCGCAGCACCGTCGCGCGCCGGGATTTCGCGGTCATGGCCCTCGTCAAACAGCAAGAATACATTGGACGCACGCATTTGACTCATAGAGGGGCCCTGCAACACGGATACGCCATAATGCCGCTGTAAATCTCGGCAAAACGCGCCCGCACCACGCGGCACGCTGATATAAAGATGACGCGCGTATCCGCACAATGCCTCCGCCGCGTATGCCAGTTCTGGCGTAAACCGAC
>CAYWWF010000236.1:0-2702 GCA_964461745.1 uncultured Oscillospiraceae bacterium
TGTGTTCGGGTTGTATCCGGCGGCCAAGGCCTCTCGGTTGCAGCCGGTGGAAGCCCTGCGGGGCGAGTAGACTGTTGTTTTAATTTCTTGTTTCCCTGCGGGGGCTTCCCTGCGGGGGCTTCCCTGCGGGGGACGAAAGCGGTACTTTCTGTTGCATGACAGAAAGTACCCAAAGAACGTGGTCAAGGGGTGGGGGTTCCGAATGCCCCCTCCCCTTGACAATCCCCAACCCCCCCAGTCGGCTAAAGGGGTTGCGACCCCTTTAGAATCCCCGATGGGAATGTAATTGGAAAGTTAGTACTCTCAAGGTTTCGTTTCTCTCGCTTCCCTCGTTCCCCGTATCCCCGTTACCAACCCCCCGGGGTATCAAAAGGGGCCGAAGCCCCTTTGTCGTCTGGGGGAAGAGGATTGTTAAGGGGAAGGGGCATACGAAACCCCTTCCCCTTAACCGTGCTTCTTTGGTTACTTTCTTCGCACGAGCGAAGAAAGTAACGCCCCCGTCCCCAGCAGGCCAAGCTACCCACAGGACCCCCCCGCAGGGACGCATCCCTATCCGTTATCTGTTATCTGTTATCTGTTATCTGTTATCTGTTATCTGTTATCTGTTATCTGTAATCTGTTATCTGTAAAGAGATCGGAGGTTTCTCCATGAAAACACCCACCCTACACCGCGCCCGGCGCATGGTCGCGCTGCTGCTCGCCATGGCACTGCTGCTCGGCCTTGCAGCCACCCCCGCGTTGGCCGCGTTTCCGGACATCAAGGACGAAAAGACCCAAGCGGCCGCGGCGCTGTTGCAAAACCTCGGCATCGTCGACGGTTTTAAAAACGGGACGTTCCGTCCGAACGATACGCTCACACGCGCGCAGTTTTGTAAAATAGCCTTGCTGCTGTCCGGCGTCTCCGACGTCAGCGGTTACACGGCCTTTGCGCTGTTTCCCGACGTGACGGCTAAACACTGGGCGCTCGGCTATGTAAACGCCGCGTCCCGGGAAAAGAAGCTCATGCAGGGTTTTTCCGACGGGCGATTCCGTCCCGACAACCCAGTGACCTATGCCCAAGCCGTGACCGTGCTCATGCGTCTGCTCGGCTACACCGATGAGGACGTGGGGCTGCTCTGGCCCCAGAGCTATCTCTCCCGCGCCGCGGCCATCGGCCTCACGAAGGGTTTGAGCTTTACGCAGGATCAGAAACTTACGCGCGGCGCGATGGTGCTGCTCGGCGCCCAAATGCTTACAACAAAGACCAAGGCCGGAGCGGAGTATATGACGTCGTTGGGCATCAAGCGTGAGGATGGTGTCATTTTGCTCTCCACTTCGGAAACGGCCCCCGACGGCGTGACAAAGGGATTGCTTGTCTCTGGCGGCAAGACGGGTTTTGTGCCGTTGCGCGCGGCGGTGGATTGGACTGTGGGCGCGCAAGGCTCTCTGCTCACGGACGCCACAGGTTACGCGCTGACCTTTACGCCGAATAAGCAGACACGCCTCAACCTCACAATCAGCTCCGTCTCCGCGACGACACTGTCGGCCTCCAACGGGACAACCTATAAAAACATTGCGGCGTCCATGCCCGTGTTTGAAAGCGACGCGGAAGTGACCTGGCGGGACGTTTGGGCCGATATGCAGGCCGGACAGAGCATAACGCTCTACTTAAACGCGCAGGGTGTGCCGGCTTACGCGTTCTGGCGCAAGACCGACATGACGGGCCGCACACGGCTGATGGAAACCGCGCCGGGCGCAAACCCACTTTCAAGCCTTGGCATCCCTGCCGACGCGCGTGTCTATCGCGACGGTGTGCTCGTAAACGCGCAGGATCTGCGCCAGTGGGACGTCGTAACCTACAACGAGGGCACACGTACAGCTTACGCCTCGGGCTTCCACATCACCGCCGCCTACGAGCGTGCGACCCCGAGCCGCGACGACCCGAAGTACATCCAGATTCTTGGCGGACAGACCTTCGCGGTCACGGAGAGCGCGCAAAAGGAACTGCTGAACTTCACCCTTGGAGACGCTATTACGGTTTTCTTCAGCGCCGCCGGTGAAGTGGCCGCTGTGCGCCCGACATCGACGGTGTTGGCGCGTGTGACGGGTGTGATGGCCAGCGACACTCTTGTACTGTTGCCAAACGGGATCACCATTGAAGGCAAACCTTTCGGCAGTTACTATCCTGTCGGTTCGCTCGTCAACGCCTGTGTGCGTGAGATCGGCACACTGTCTCTGGAAGCATACCGCAACGTAGCCCCCGCCGCTGACCTCTCGTTTGTGACCATGCGCGTCGGTGACGCAGCTTTGAGTCCAACGGCGCAGTTCTTTGATCGCTCCTCTTCGACGGGGGCCGCGGCTGTGATTGACGCGCTGGATCTGCCGCTCACCATCCCGCTCGCGTCGATCCTCTCGGCGGAGACCGACGCGAGCGGACGCGTCGTCAAAGTGGTTACAAACAATTTGACCGGCAACGCCCTGGCCTACGGCTATACGATATATACACCGGAAGTGCGTGAAGGTACGGGTTTTGACGCCGTCTACACCCCGCCCTATCTGGATGTCTACACGGCCGACGGCACCCTGAAAATCGAAATGCCCTCACCGCTCCAGAAACCGGACGTCAAAGTACCGTCCGCCGCCACACCGGTGGCCGTCGCGTGGTCGCCCGGACTCCGTTTTGAAAGCGTAACGCCGCTGTCCCGCTTGGCGACTGTGCGCCG
>CAYWWF010000237.1:0-2697 GCA_964461745.1 uncultured Oscillospiraceae bacterium
GATATGCGCCGCTACGACCTCTCGAATGTCGGGCGCTATAAATTCAATAAGAAGCTCGCACTTGCCCCCCGTCTGACGGACAAGAAACTCGCGGCCCCCGTGGCCAATCCGCGCACCGGTGAGATTTTGGCTGAGGCCGGTGAGGTATTGACCCGTGAGCGCGCGCGTGAGCTCGAGTCTTTTGGAGTCTCGGAAGTCGTCATTCGCGTGGACGACCGCGACGTCAAAGTGTTTTCCAACGGCATGGTGGACATGGCTCACTTTGTGGACTTTGACCCGGCTACGGTCGGGATCCACGAGCGCGTGAGCTTCCAGAAGCTTTGCGAATTGCTCGATCAGCACAGCGGCGACGAGCTCAAGGAAGCCATCACCGAAAACGTCGACAAGCTGATCCCCAAACACATTGTTGTCGAGGACATTTTGGCGTCCATCAACTATATGTGTGGTCTGCCCTATGGCGTCGGTTTCACAGATGACATCGACCACCTCGGCAACCGCCGTTTGAGAAGTGTCGGCGAACTGCTGCAAAACCAGTTCCGCATCGGCTTTTCGCGTATGGAGCGTGTGATCCGCGAGCGCATGACGATCCAGGATCTCGATATCGTCACGCCGCAGTCGCTGATCAATACGCGCCCGGTCACAGCGGCCATCAAGGAGTTTTTCGGCTCCTCGCCGCTGTCCCAGTTCATGGATCAGACAAACCCGCTGGCCGAACTGACACACAAGCGCCGTATGTCGGCCTTGGGACCCGGCGGTCTCTCGCGTGAGCGCGCAAACTTCGAGGTGCGCGACGTTCACTACAGCCACTATGGTCGTATGTGCCCGGTTGAGACGCCAGAAGGCCCGAACATCGGTCTGATTTCTTACCTGTCCACCTACGCGCGCATCAACGACTACGGCTTCATTGAGACGCCTTACCGGCGTGTCGACCCCGTGACACACAAGCCGACCGATGAAGTGGTCTATATGACAGCGGACCTGGAAGATGAATACATCATCGCCCAGGCCAACGAGCCGCTGAACGAGGACGGCACCTTTAAAAACGAGTTCATCACCTGCCGCCGCCGCGATGAAATCATTGCGGCTGAGCGTGAGCGTGTCGATTTCATCGACGTCTCCCCGAAGATGATGGTCTCGGTGGCCACGTCCATGATCCCCTTCTTGGAAAACGACGACGCCAACCGCGCGCTGATGGGTTCGAACATGCAGCGCCAGGCCGTGCCGCTGCTCGTCACCGAGGCGCCGATTGTCGCTACGGGCATCGAGTACAAGGCCGCCTGCGACTCGGGCGTTGTGAAACTCGCCTCCGACGACGGCGTTGTGAAAAGAGTCAGCGCCAATGAGATCAGCGTGCAATACGACACGGGCCGATTGGAAACCTTCCGGCTGACCAAGTTTATGCGCTCCAACCAAGGCACTTGTGTCAACCAGCGCCCGATCGTCAACCGCGGCGACCGCGTCAAAAGAGGCGATGTGCTCGCCGACGGCCCCTCGACGCGCCAGGGCGAGATCTCCATGGGCCGCAACGTACTCGTAGGCTTCATGACTTGGGAAGGCTACAACTACGAAGACGCCATTTTGATTAACGAGCGCCTCGTGCGTGACGACGTCTTTACATCGATCCACATCGAGGAGTACGAGACCGAGGCGCGCGATACGAAGCTCGGCTCCGAAGAGATCACCCGCGACATCCCGAACGTCAGTGAAGACGCGCTCAAGGATTTGGACGACCGCGGCATTGTGCGCATCGGCGCGGAAGTGCGCTCCGGCGACATCCTCGTCGGCAAAGTGACGCCGAAGGGCGAAACGGAGCTCACGGCCGAAGAGCGCCTCTTGCGCGCGATTTTCGGCGAGAAGGCACGTGAAGTGCGTGATACCTCACTGCGTGTGCCGCACGGTGAGAGCGGCATCGTCGTGGATGTCAAAGTCTTCACCCGTGAAAACGGCGATGAGCTTACCCCGGGTGTCAACATGGTCGTGCGCTGCTACATCGCGCAGAAGCGTAAAATCAGCGTCGGCGATAAAATGGCCGGTCGTCACGGCAACAAGGGCGTCATCTCCCGCATCCTGCCGCAGGAAGACATGCCGTTTTTGCCCGACGGCACCCCGCTGGACATTGTGCTCAACCCGCTGGGCGTGCCCTCGCGTATGAACATCGGCCAGGTGCTTGAGGTTCACTTGGGCTATGCCGCCCACGCGCTGGGTTGGAAGGTGGCCACACCTGTCTTTGACGGCGCCAATGAGATTGACATTGAGGACACACTTGAACTCGCCGGACTCCGGCGCGATGGGAAGAGCGTCCTCTTTGATGGGCGCACCGGTGAGCAGTTCGACAGCCCCGTCACCGTCGGTTACGTCTACTTCTTAAAACTGGCCCACTTGGTTGACGATAAGATCCACGCGCGCTCGACCGGGCCGTACAGTCTTGTTACGCAGCAGCCTCTGGGCGGCAAGGCGCAGTTCGGTGGCCAGCGCTTCGGTGAAATGGAAGTCTGGGCGCTTGAAGCCTATGGCGCGGCCTATACCTTGCAGGAGATCCTCACGGTCAAGTCCGACGACATTGTCGGCCGCGTGAAGACCTACGAAGCGATTATCAAGGGCCAGAATGTGCCGAAGCCCGGCATCCCCGAGTCGTGTTAGGTCTTGATCAAGGTGCAGCAGTCGCGGTGGATCGAATTTGGTGTGCTTGTGAAGGTC
>CAYWWF010000238.1:0-2695 GCA_964461745.1 uncultured Oscillospiraceae bacterium
CGCGGCTCGGGTGGAAGGGCAGCGCGATCATAGGCTCTATTTTGGAGAGATCGATGTCCAATACAGCGTCGTAGTAGGCAATCACGTCGGGCGCAAACGGCGCATAAGCTTCGGGGCGGCCGAGGCGCGCTAGTTCCGCGCGCACGGTCTCGTCCGTCGGCCAGATTGTGGACAGGCAAGTTGTCTCGGTCGTCATGACGTCGATGCCGTTGCGGAAGTCCATCGAGAGATGAGAAATGCCGTCGCCCAAAAATTCAAGCACTTTGTTTTTCACAAGACCCTGCGGAAACACGGCGGCCACAAGTGCCAGCGCCACGTCGTGCGGGCCGACGCCGGGACGCGGTTTGCCCGTGAGCCGTACGGCGACCACATCGGGGCAGGCGATGTCATAGGTGCGGCGTAGCAGCTGCTTTACGAGCTCCGGCCCGCCCTCGCCGACGGCCATCGTGCCGAAGGGGCCGTAACGCGTGTGACTGTCGGAGCCGAGGATCATGCGACCGGGGGCGGCGTAGCGCTCGCGCATGTACTGGTGAATGACGGCCCCGTGCGGCGGGACGAACTCCCCGCCGTATTTTTGCGCGGCGGATAAGCCGAAGACATGGTCGTCCTCGTTGATGGTGCCGCCGACCGCGCAGAGGCTGTTGTGGCAGTTGGTCAGGACATAGGGCAGCGGAAACGACGTAAGTCCGCTGGCCCGGGCCGTCTGGATGATACCGACGTAGGTGATGTCGTGAGAAGCCATAGCGTCAAAAGTAAGGCACAATCGGGACGCGTCCTCGGAACGATTGTGCCGGAGTAAAATCTTGTAGGCCATTGTGCCGCGCCGGGCCACAGCGGGCGCGGGTAAATCTCCGCTCGGCTCAACGGGGCGGCCGTCGACAAAGTATGTGCCGGTCTGTCGGTATGTGAGCATAAGGATCCTCCCAAAACTAAGAATATTTACTATAAATGAGAAATGTCTTGATTGTAAGAAAAAGGGCCGGATAACCGGCCGGTAAACGCTACTTTGCCTAAGGTTCTAAAGCCTTGATGGAAGCTCTCGAAAGATTCCGAAAGGCCGCCACAACCGCTCATTTGGAAGAGACGGGCATCGCCACGACGTCAATGCGCAGAAGAACGGGCGACGCGGGCGGCGTCTGCGTCGCGTCCGGTGTTGCGGGCGAGGTGATCATCAAAATGCGCGCCGGGGGCACGCCGTGATCGGTCAGATAGGCGACAAGGGCCTGGGCATCCTGCGTATCCACAGGGGTCTCCAGAACGTCAGCCAAAACCACGGTTTCCACGAGGATCATCACGTTGTCATATCCGTTCAGCGTACGCAGGAAAGTATCCACCGCGTTTTTATTGTCTTCCAAACGCACGGCACCATCCTGAGCCGAAAGCGAAAGGACGCGCTGGGTTGACGGAGTAGTCGGCGCAACCGTTGAGGGAGCAGGTGTGGCCGGATCGGTTGAGGTTGGCGTGGGTGTCGAAGAAGAAGGTTCCGTTGGTGGGGTGTCCGGGCTGACTGTATCACCGGAGACATCGACAAAGTTGTCGCCAGGAGAAGGAGAGACATCGTTCTCAACAAGGGGGGCCGACGGCGAAGTCTGCGTCACCGGCTCTTTGTCCCTGTCGGGCGTGACGGGAGGGAGGCCGGGCTCGGGCGAAAGCGCGCGGACGCCGACCATCATGAGCAAGGTCAGTCCGGCGCAGAGCACGCACAGCGTCAGATATCCTTTGAATGTGAGAACGTACTTCATGAATAGAAAGACCTCTATTTCGTAATAAAGTCCAACACTTCCTTCAGGCGCTGCGCTTCATTCTCAATTGTGAGAAATTGTTTTTTATGTAGGTTCACACGCTCGTCGATGCTCTCGCGAACGCGTTCGATCTGTGCCTCAAGCGCTTCGATTTCTTCGCTCAAGCGACCGACGATTTCATTGGTGCGCGTAGAGAAAGAACCGGCATACTCATTGAGGCGCGTGACGCGCTCGATGCCGTCGCTGAGCAGACGATCAAAGTCAAAGCCCGAGGCGTTGACGATGCGCGTGATGATGGAGCGGCGCAAATCCTCCGGCAAGGACTCCGGCAGGGTCTTGATGTATTCCTCAACAAGAAAGATCGTGTCGACGTTTGTGGGTTGCAGATTGAACATTTGATACAGCTTATCGATGTCCAAATATTGCTCCAAATTGGGGGCTTGCGGTTCTTCATCAGACCAAAAAGACGTTTCGGCTTCAGAAACGTTTAAATTGCGATCAAAACTATAATCGGTGGATACATTGAGATCCGAGTATGCAAAGCGGTCGCCCTGAGCGGGGGCTGCGCCGCGGGCCGGGTACGTCACCGGTGACGGGGCCGCACGATCGGCAGCGGGCGCAAAGCGGGCGGCGTCCATGGGCATGGACGCGCGGGGCGGTTCTGGGGTTTGAACCGCTGTTGTGGAAACGGAAGCCGCGGTGCTACGCGGTTCAGAGGCTTCCGCATTGTTTGTGGGCGCGGACTGCTGCGCGGCGGCTACGCGCGCTTCTAAAGCCGCGATATCCAGCGCGGACGAAGTACCGGGCCGATAAGACGCGGCAGAGGACGTGGAGTTGGAATGGTTTGATTCCATCTCGTCTTCAACCTTTTTGATCATGCCCATGCGCTCCAGGATATCGACCATTTTGCGGTTATCTCGTTTTGAGGACATTTTTGACCCCTCCGACCTGAT
>CAYWWF010000239.1:0-2685 GCA_964461745.1 uncultured Oscillospiraceae bacterium
AAGGCCTTCGCGGATCATGCGCTGTATCATATAGTCCGAGGGAATGACCACGTCGTAAGACGTGTCTCCGCTGGCACGGATGACGGCGTACATGTCTTCGTTGCCCTCAAACATACTGTAAACCACACGAATGCCGGTCTCTTGCTCAAAGCGCGCGTTGACGCTGGGGTCGATGTAGTCGCCCCAGTTGAACACTTTGAGGACGCCGCCGGAGCCCGGAGGCGGGGGCGAGTCGGCGTCGTCGTTGGCGGGATTTCCGCCGCAGCCGGTCAGCAGACCGAGCGTCAGGGAAAGTGTCAGCAAGAAGAGAATGATTTTTTTCAATGCAATAACCCCTTTTTTGTGTTTGTTCAAAAACTACGGTTTTTAAACAAAGCAAAATAGATGTTTTATAAGCGAAATGGATCCGCTTAAAAATTGAATAACCGGGGCGAGGCCCCGGGGAGCCACGGATTAGGATTCGTTTGTGGCCGACACGCGGCGCTTTTTGGGTGCCCTGGCCGTAGGGCGGTGTTTCTCCAAATTGGAGGACGCGCGCCCGGCGCGGATGTTCACAACCAGAAGCAACGTCAACACAACCACAAACATCAGCGAAGACAGCGCGTTGATTTCGGGCTTAATGCCCTTGCGTGTCATCGTATAGACCGTGATCGACAGCGTCGAGACGCCCGGGCCGGCCGTGAAAAACGAGATCACAAAGTCATCAATCGAGAGCGTGATGGCCAAAAGGAAGCCGTTGATGATGCCGGGCATAATTTCAGGCAAGATCACGCGGAAAAAAGCGCGCAAAGGCCCGGCGCCGAGATCGAGTGCTGCTTCGTACGTGTGCTTGTTCATGGCTTTTAGCCTTGGCATGATCGACAAGATTACATAGGGGATATTGAAGGTGATGTGCGCCAAAAGCAACGACGCAAAACCGAGGCGCATCCCGAGGAAGATATAGAGAATCAGAAGCGAGATGCCCGTGACAATGTCGGGGTTGAGCACGGGGAAATAGGTGATGTTCAACAGCAATGCGCTGAGACGACGGCCCAGGTAGTGCATCCCCAGCGCGGCCATTGTGCCAACGACGGTGGCAATCACAGCCGAGAGCAGCGCTACGATCAGCGTTGTGCGTAACGCGTTTAAAATGTCCGCGTTTTCAAACAGCGACGCATACCATTTCAGCGAAAATCCGCCCCAGGTCCCGCGGGATTTGGACGCGTTGAACGAAAACGTGATCAGAACGGCAATCGGCGCATAAAGAAACAGAAAAATCAGCGCCGAGTAGGTGCCGGTGAGTACTTTTCGCATTACATCAGCACCCCCCCGGACGTTTCCTTCTCATATCGGGTCAGCGCGTTCATTGAGAGCAAAATCAGGACCATCAGGATCACCGACATCGCCGAGCCGAAGCCCCAGTCGGAGACCACCTTGAACTGCTGCTCGATCATATCGCCGATCAGCGCGTTTTGACCGCCGCCGAGCAGTTTCGAGATGATAAAGGTCGAGACCGCGGGCATGAAGGTCATCGTGATGCCGCTGACGATGCCGGGCAAAGAGAGCGGAAAGATCACGCGCATGAAGGTTTGACGACCGCTGGCACCCAGATCCCCCGAGGCCTCAATCACGCTGCGGTCGACTTTGAGCAGACTCGTATAGATCGGCAGGATCATAAACGGCAGGAAGTTGTAGACATTGCCGAGGATGACCGCGCCCGAGGTATACATGATGTTGAGGGTTGGGAGGCCCCAGCTTTTGAGCAGCGTGTTGATGACACCGGTCTTCTCCAAAAGCGTCATCCAGGCGTAAGTACGCAGCAGGAAATTCATCCACATCGGCAGGATGAACAAAAACGAGATGATGTTGCGCTTTCGCGGAGACAGTCGCGAGAGGATATAGGCCATCGGATAGCCGAGAACCAGGCAGATGAGCGTACTGACCGCGGCAATCCAGAGCGAGCGCCAAAGTACCATCAGATATATGGGGTCATTGAAGTCAAAAAAACGCGCGAAGTTTTGTAGAGACAATGTCCCGTCCTGTCCGGTGGTCAGGCTGTAGTAGAAAATCAGCGCCAGCGGCGCGACAATAAAAATCAGCGCGTAAACCCCATAGGGCAGCGCCGTCAGACGCAAACTGCGCTTCATAGCACATGTCCTCGAGACGCCTTGCGCTCACGGCGGGTGCGGCGGGTATGGCGTGGGCCTGCTACGGCTTCGGCTTCGGTGAGCGGAGACGTTTCCTCGGCGGTTGGTTCGTCTGCCATCTTCTTCATGATATGGATATCAAACGGCAACACCGAAAGGCCCACTTGCTTTCCGACAGGCTCGGGGATCGTCGAGTGGATCATCCAGGTAAAGTGGTCGGTCGCCACGAGCATTTCATAGTGGACACCCTTGAAGATCACGCTTTGCACAACGCCGGGGAGCTGACCCTCTTCGACTGACACAATCTTTAAATCCTCGGGGCGGATCACGACATCGACATCTTCATTGGGCGCAAAGCCGCCGTCGACGCAGGGAAAACTGCGCCCGGCGAACACGGCCACCTTATCTTCCGGCATATGGCCGGAGATGATGTTGCTTTCGCCGATGAAGTCAGCGACGAAGGCGTTGGCCGGTTCGTTGTAAATGTCCACGGGTGTGCCGATTTGCAGAATGCGCCCGTCCTTCATGACGACAACCGTGTCGCTCATGGTCAGGGCTT
>CAYWWF010000240.1:0-2675 GCA_964461745.1 uncultured Oscillospiraceae bacterium
GTCGGCACATTCACCGCAAACGAAGCCGCGCATCCGGGCCGCAAAAC
Organism: uncultured Oscillospiraceae bacterium; assembly: GCA_964461745.1. Lineage (GTDB taxonomy): Bacteria > Bacillota > Clostridia > Oscillospirales > UBA929 > JAVBPF01. The sequence goes on from CAYWWF010000240.1 coordinate 48, forward strand.
TTGCCGATCGTAAGCGTACAGGGTAATCGCCGAGCTGCGTACCGTGGGTTCCCGTGTCAAACAGAAGGGCTCCCCACCCTCCGCGTTTGTGGCTTCGGCAAACAACCGCCGACGGGCTTCGTCATCTTCTCCCTCGAATCGGCGCACGCGTCGATCCTCTCTATCGTCGCCGTCAAAATCGACGCGGCAACCCCTACGGCGTCCGATTCGATCGTCGTCATCGTCGTCTCGGCAGCGTCCGCGGCGTCCGATTCGATCGCCGTCATCGTCATCTCGGCAGCGTCCGCGGCGTCCGTCACGATCGTCATCGTCGTCGTCCCAATCGTCCCAGTCGTCATCGTCGGCCAGACCCCGGCAACGGCGGCGGTTGGCTTCGTCGGATTCTTGAAACGCGCGGAAGATGGCCTCATCACGACGTTCCGTATCGTCCGTATCCCAAAACGGATCTCTTCCCATATTCAAACCCCTTCCGGCTACCAAGACATAAAATGTATGGAAAACCTGTGTTGGCGCGAGATTGCCTTTGATATCCACCTCATTGTATGCCTCAAAATTCTGTTTGTTTCCGTTTTGTCGCCCTTTTGTGACGCCCAGTGAAAAAGCGCCTCGACTTTTTATCTGAATGCGAATCATAAACAACGCGCCGATCTTCCCTTTACAAAGGCTAAGCGTGCGTGATACAATACGGGGTACCCCTTGTGGGTGCCTTTTGCTCGTGTTCTGATTTTTTTCCGCGCGTTTGTGCTCCAAATCGTAAAACGCCCGTGTTTTACGTCGTTTTGTGGAGTGGCGCGCCGATCGAGGAGTTTTCCCATGCTCTCTAAACTCAAAGACATTGAAGCGCGGCTCAGCCAGGTCGAGGAGAATCTTGCCGACCCGGAGATCTATACGGACATGCCGCGTATGACAAAGCTCCTGCGCGAGCAGAAAGAGCTTTTGCCGCTCGTGACGGCCTACCGCGCCTACATGGCCTGTGAAAACACCATCGCAGAGGCTCGCGCCTTGCTCGACGGCCCGACCGACCCCGAACTGCGCGAGCTGGCGCAGGAAGAGTTTGACGAGGCCCGCGCGCGCAAAGAAGAGCTGTTTCTGGAAATGCGGCGGCTGCTGTTGCCGCGCGACCCGAACGACGAAAAGAGTGTCATTGTAGAAATCCGCGGCGGCGCGGGCGGCGACGAGGCCGCTCTGTTTGCCGCGAGTCTTTTGCGCATGTACTTGATGTACGCCGAAGCCCGCCGCTACAAGGTCGAAGTGCTGAGCCTCAACGAAACGGAGCTCGGCGGCGTCAAGGAAGTCAGCTTTTCCATCGAGGGCGCGGGGGCTTACTCCCGCCTGAAGTATGAAAGCGGGGTACACCGTGTCCAGCGTGTGCCCGACACCGAGGCTTCTGGCCGCATCCATACCTCTACGGTCACCGTGGCTGTGCTGCCCGAGGCCGAAGAAGTGGACGTGGAAATCCTCCCGTCGGACTTGCAGATCGACACCTTCCGTTCGGGCGGCGCTGGCGGCCAGCACGTGAACAAAACCGAAAGCGCGATTCGCATTACTCACGTGCCGACCGGCTTTGTTGTTGAGTGCCAAGACGAGCGCAGTCAGCACAAAAACCGTGAACGCGCGATGAAAATTCTGCGCGCGCGTCTGCTGGACTTCAAGCGCAGCGAACAAGAGGCGCAAATCGCCTCCGACCGCAAGAGCCAAGTCGGCTCGGGCGACCGCAGCGAGCGCATCCGCACCTACAATTTCCCGCAGAGCCGCGTCACCGACCACCGCATCGGGCTCACGCTCTATAAAATCGACGCGATTCTGGCCGGGGCGCTCGATGAGATTGTCGACGCCCTCACCGCCGCCGACCAGGCCGAAAAGATGCGCCTGAGCGGGACGGAAAGCGCGTCCTAGATCGGCAAACTGTCGTCAAATGTAGGGACGCATGTCGAAAAAGCCTCGCAGAGTTTTCCGCCATCGGCGGAAAATAAAGTTTTATTGTTTTTCCAGCGACATGTGCGTCGGAAAAACACCATAACCCGTCGATATTCCTCAGAAAATCGACGTTTCCGGCCCGCAGGCCGGTGGTAAGCCTTGTCGAAAAAACCAGCATAGCGTTTTTTCGACAACCTACCTAGGAGATTCCTATGCTCAACACAAAATTACTCTTTACTGACCGCCCCGCCGACTGTGATGCCGCCGCCGCGATTTTGCGATCCGGCGGCCTTTGTGCTGTGCCTACGGAGACCGTCTATGGCCTCGCGGCGGACGCTTTGAATCCCGACGCGGTGCGGCGCATTTTTGAAGCCAAGGGCCGCCCGCAGGACAATCCCCTGATTGTCCATGTCGCCGACACGGAAGATATATACACACTTTGTGAAGACGTTCCGGCCACAGCGGAGACCCTTGCCCGCGCGTTCTGGCCCGGCCCGCTGACCCTGGTGCTCAAGCGAAAACCCGTCGTGCCCGATGTGGTTTGCGCGGGACTTCCGACCGTGGCTGTGCGCCATCCCGCCCACCCGGCTACACGAAACGTGATTCGCGCCGCCGGGGTGCCACTTGCCGCGCCCTCGGCCAACCGTTCGGGTTGCCCGAGCCCGACAACGGCGGCGCATGTTCTGCACGACCTGGAAGGCCGCATCGACG
>CAYWWF010000241.1:0-2664 GCA_964461745.1 uncultured Oscillospiraceae bacterium
CACATTGTGGTTTTCACAAGTCACGATTGCGCCGGTCTCCTGGGCGCAGAGGGCAATCAGTCCTTCATCGAGCGGTTTCCATGTAAACAGGTTGACTACACGGGCACTGACACCCTGTTCCGCCAACGTCTCGGCGGCTTTGAGCGCCGAAGCCACCATAATCCCCGACGCGATCAGGGTCACGTCCTTACCGCCTCGCAACGTTTCCCCTCGGCCGATCGTAAAGGTGGAACCGGGCGCGAAGACACCGACAGGGTTTTTGCGCATGAGTCGCAGATAGATCACACCAAAGTGCGACACAATTTGCGGAAACAGTGCCTCAAGCTGCACCGAATCCGTGAGCTCAATCAGCGTAATTTCAGGAATTGAACGCAGCACGGCCATGTCCTCAAACGGCATGTGTGTGCCACCGTTGAACGCCGCCGTGATGCCCGGGTCAGAGCCGAGAATGCGGATGTTCAGTTTCGCGTAAGACGCAGACAGGAAAATCTGGTCGCAGACCCGGCGCGTGGCAAAAGTGCCAAAAGTATGGGCAAACGGAATCTTTCCCATGGAAGAGAGTCCGGCGGCCACGCCGATCATATTGGCTTCGGCGATGCCACAGTTGTAAAAACGGTCGGGATACTGATCTTTATATGGCTTCATGCCAGAAGAACCCACCAAGTCGGCGTCCAGCGCGCAGAGGCGAGCATCCGTCTTGGAGGCTTCGAGCAGACAACGGCAATAGGTTTCCCGCAGCATCTGCGGTTCTTTTTCCAGCGTTTCTCTGAGAATTACACTCATGTTCTGTCTCCTCCAGCCGCCAATACTGCGGCCTCAGCCGCCGCGCATATCGCCTTTTGCTGCTCAATCGCCTGCGCGATCTGCTCCGGCTTAAACTGAACATGGTGGTTGAATTCCTGATCCTCTGTAAAGAAACAGCCGTGTCCCTTTTTGGTTTTGAGCACGATCATAGAAGGCTTCTGACTCTGCGCCTGCGCTTTGGCAACCGCGTCGGCAATGGCAGCGACGTCATGGCCGTCCACGGTCAGCGTAAACCAACCGAACGCAGAAAACTTCTCGGCCACATCGCCGAGATCCATGACATCCTTCGTGTAACCGTCAAGTTGCTGGCCGTTGTTGTCACAAAATGCGATGAGGTTGGAAAGCTTAAAATGCGGCGCAAACAGCGCGCCTTCCCAAATCTGGCCCTCGTCGCACTCTCCATCGCCAAGAATCAAGTAGGTGCGCGCGGGGATGCCGTCCAGCTTTTGCGCGAGCGCAATGCCGCAGGCTGTGGAAATGCCCTGACCTAGGGAACCCGTCGTCATGTCAATGCCCGGTGTCTTCAGGCGATCGCAGTGGGACGGTAGGCGTGTGCCGGGCTTGTTGAGTGTGAGAAGCATCTCTTGCGGAAAAAAACCGTGCAGCGCCAGCGTGGCGTAAAGCGCCGGGCCCGCGTGACCTTTGGACATTACAAGCTGGTCGCGCTCAGCCCACGCGGGGTTTTGCGGGTTATATCGCATGACTTCGCCGTACAACACAGCCAAGGTCTCCACGACGCTCATCGCGCCGCCCATATGACCAAAGCCCAGGGACTCGAATTCCTCAAAGGTAGCCAAACGAATCCGCTCGGCCAACAGCCTGAGTGTTTCTGAATTTGCCATGCTTATCCTCCTTGAAACATCAGATGGGTTGGGTAGCGCGCTCCGCACATACCGAGCAACGCAGGGGGTTAAGCTCTGCGATATAGCGGGATCCGGGGCCGGTGTAAGTCGCCTCGACCCTGGGACGAACAATCTCTGAATGAAAACACGAAATCGAACAACCCCGCATAGAAACAATACCGAACGATGCAAAAGGGCAACGTTTGCTTTGTATCGATTCAAGGAAATAACAGCCAAAATAATTCGATATCTTCTATGTTTTAAGTATAATGCCTAAACTATGTTTCGTAAACATGTAAAATATATAACTTTCCATGGCTTGTTTTGTGAACAATCCATAGTTCATTACAAATGCAACCTATATAAATCGGTTTCATCTATTATTATTGAATTGAATATTCACATTTTCTGTTTTATACAAACAAGTATGTGTATTTTTTCATTTCCCAAACAATCGCCAGCCGATGTTTGGTCAAACCCGTTGTCCAAGATGCCTTACGCGCCTTCCTGGCGTGACAAGCTATAGGAATAAAGAGGGCACTCAGCCAATGTCATTAAGTTAAGCCGTCCTTCTGCACAAAACAAAAAGAGCGAGGTATCGATTAAAATACCCTGCTCTTTTTTTGCAAAAAGTATAAAGAAAACTTTTAAAAAGGGGTTGACAAACCCCACAAAATTTGCGGCGAAGCCTCTTGAACCGAAAATATTTCAAGGAGGCTTTCCGATGAATAAGTTCGCTAACACCGTAAAGGAGAATCTCTTCTCGCTAATAAATAAAATGGCGCAAAACTCCATGCTGTATGTCAGAAACCCCGGCAAAGACTTCACCCGTGACCGCAAGCTTCCATTTGAAACGGTCATAAACTTATTGATTTCTATGGGTGGTAACAGCATTTACAAAGAGCTCCTTGAATCACAAGGCTATCACCTAAATACAGCCACAACATCAGCGTTTATCCAGCAGAGAGATAAAATTCTGCTCTGCGCCGTAGAGTTTTTGCTGAATGAGTTTACAGCA
>CAYWWF010000242.1:0-2656 GCA_964461745.1 uncultured Oscillospiraceae bacterium
CATGCGGATATCGAAGCGGCACGTTTGGTTTTTCAAAAACACATCAATCGTCTGGGGCATATGGACGAAGACAGTGTTTGAATAAAACTGACGGGGCGTGGAAAGGGATAGAAAAACGACAAGAATCGGTAATAAAGTGCAAACATTTACAAATGCGGACTAAATTATGGAATTTCCGCTTTACAATGAAGCATTTTTCCTTTATAATGGATAATTAGAAGATGTGTATATTTTGCACACAATTTCCCACCACATTCTCCCGAATTGAGAGGGGCGGACAATTATGGTGCAACTATTAACGGCGGAAACCTTTTACGCGTACGGAGCCGTGCTTGGCAACACCCAAGGCGTTTATGCGGATGAACGCTTTGTGCCGGGCGAAACGGTTGAAGGCACAAGGGACGTAGATGGACGATCTCCGATTTTCCAATACTGCCGTGATCACCCTGTTTTCTTGGAGAATACAGGGGAACCCGTACTGCTCTTCTTGTCGCCCGACACGACATTTAGCCGCCGAGAGATTTTCTTGCTGGACAAGCCCGTGATTTTAAAACCCGGGATACTCTTTTGTCTCAACGGGTTGCACGGTTCTTGTGCGGTGTCGTATCTCTATCCCAAGGACGCTCGTTTCCAGGAAGTCGTAGCGCCCGATGACGGGCAGGAGCCTCTGATTTTACCGAAGGTCAACATCCAAAAAATTTTTACCTTGTTTTATCAGGAAAAAGAAAAGGGCTTTGTCTTTCGCGGCGAAAGCCACGATTTTTGGGAGCTGACTTACGTCGACAAGGGCTTTCTACATACGATGGTTGATGGCAAGGAGTGGGTGCTTCAGCAGCGGGAGCTGATTTTCTACGGCAAAGATCAGCACCATATGCAGAGCGCGGAAGGTGACGCCCCGGTCAGCTTTATTACAATTACCTTCGATATGGACTTGGCCGACGAGCTCATTCTGCTCGACCGAAAGTTTACGGTGGATAAGAACTTAGCGCAGCTTATTGATAAGATTCTGTATGAAAAAGAGCACAGTATCTTTTACTCCGAAGACTTGATTGCCTGTTATCTCAAAGAACTCATCATCCGCTTAATCCGCGCCCAAAAGCTCAAGAGCGTCCGCAGTACGCCGCACTCGAGTTACAAGATGAATCTCGAAAACGACCTCATTGGGCGCGTGACCGAGTACATTGAGCAGAACATCACCCGGCGGCTTACGGTCGGGGAAATCGCCGCGCATGTCAGCGTGAGCCAGAGTTATCTATCCATGCTGTTTAAGAAACACAAGAAGATGACGCTCATCGAGTTTGTTAACCACGCGAGACTCGAGCGCTGCAAGGAGCACATCCGCGAGGGCAAGTATTCGATCACCGAAATTGCCTGCATGATGGGCTATACTTCGGTGCATTACCTTTCGCGTCAATTCAAAAATACCGTGGGCATCACGCCGTCGGAGTACGCGCGGGCCACACGGTAGCAAAACGCCCGGTTACACAACGCAGGACTTACATCTAGGGACGGTCCGCCTGGACGGAGGACGCCTCAACCCCGGAGACTCGCCAACGTGGCGGTGTCTTCAGCGGCGGAGGCCTCTGCCGAGGCGGGCAGTCTCTTTCTTTTCTCTGAATATATTGATATTTGAGATTCGTATTAGCTTAACTTCCCGCCTGAATGTTACGATACATAATAAGTAGTTTTGCCCATTTCTTACCGGCCTTGGAGGATGACATGCTGGAGCATCTTAGGGCGGATCAGATAAACCCAAAGCAGCGGCGGGTCGCGCCGCGCGGAGAGGAGCATACCATGGACCACGCTACACGCATACATAACCGAAAAGGAGGGGCAATCGGCCGGGTTGGCTGTCGCTTACTCAGTCTGATGCTCGTTTTGGCGCTGACATTCAGCGCCTTGCCTGGCTTGCCGCCCGTGGCGCAGGCCGCGCCGGGTGATCCGGTGGTTCTCGGGCGCAGTTCTGGCGGCGCGCCCGCGCTCTACATCTACTTTGACCGCGTTGTGACCCCGGCTTTTGATCTCGACACGCTCTGTCAATCGCTGGAGTTTGGTCTGACCAAAGGCGGCGTGTTTACCAATATGTACGACAATTGGGTGGCCGACGTCTACAGGCCGGGCGGCACGACGCTCGACGAGTACCGCATTGCGCTGTATCACCCCACGCCGAGCACGACGGTCATCAAGCTCAACTTCAAAACCAACGTCGCAAGCATCGGAAACTATACGCTCGTGATTCCGGCGGGCGCGCTTGAGGATGGCGACGGGCCGCTGCCCGCGTACCAAATCGCGGCTGTGGCGGACGCGGCGGTTCCGACCGTCAAGTCGTTCGGACTCAACCGCAACAAGAAGGTGCTAACACTCACCTTCAGCGAAGACATCTACGCGGAAAAATACGGCCCACTCGTGGACAGTTTCCGGCGCTTTGGTATCGCCGAGGCCGACACGACGACGGCGTCGGCGCGTGTCTACAAGTCGCTTGCGTTGACGACAGTGACAAACGACCAGTGGATATGTATTTCGAATATGGAAATCAGTGGGCGTGATCTGCGCATCACCTTCGTCGAGCCGCTGACGAAAAAATGCAACTATCTGCGCATTGAGGAAAACAGCGTCTATGACGCCGCGGGCAACCCCTTGGGGACCGACTCGTCCC
>CAYWWF010000243.1:0-2600 GCA_964461745.1 uncultured Oscillospiraceae bacterium
GATTTTCATTGAGCACGATGATGCCGTTCGGGGAATTGTTGATGATGTTGTCGGAAAAGCTCTCGGCTTTGTCTTTAAGGAACGGTAGACACATCGTCAGATCCGCTTTGCCCTGGTGGACAGCGATCGCCTTTTCCCGGCAGGTGTTATAGCCGCAAGTGCCGCAGTTGAGCAAATGTGCGGGTTTCCCTTTGCCCATCTTCTCCAAAATAGCCTGAATCTCAGCCTCCGGCGGCGTAGCTTTGCGCATATCAAAGGCACTCATGCGTTTCTGCAGCTTCTTCGGTGAAATCGGCTCCACCTGGAAGTCCTGCTCACCGGCCCAGGCGCAAATCTGCGCATAGTCACGCACCGGCGTGAAGCGGTATCGAGCCATGACCGGGCCGCCAAGACAGCTGCCCACACAGGCCGACATCTCCAAGAAGCAGCGGTGCAAATGTCCTTGCGCAATGTCCTCAAGCGCAGCCACGCAGTTGTCCACACCGTCGATGGCCAGATATGTATAGTCCTTCTGATCGCAGACCATCGTTTTGAGGATGCCGCCGGTGGTCGGAAACAGACGGGCCCGGCTTTCGGGGATTTTGTCGCGCCGTGGTTCGGGCTTGATGCCCGCTTCATCCAACCACTGGGACAGGTCTTCAAACGTAAGCACCGCGTCGACAAGGCCCCCAAAGTGGTCGGCCTCGTCCTTCTTGGCCACACAGGGCCCTATGAAGACCACGCGCGCCTCCGGATGCCGCCGGCGGATGTCCACCGCGTGGGCCTGCATCGGGCTCATTACATCGGCCAGATAGCGCAGTTCGTTTGGAAAATACTTCTGTATCATCAAATTGATTGTATGACAGCACGAGGAGATGACGATGTCCCGTTTTTCGTCCCGTAGCAGCCGTTCATATTCCATTTTGACATGCGTCGCACCGATGGCGGTCTCCTCAGCCGCAAAAAAGCCGAGCGTTTTCAGCGTCTTTTCAAGCGACGCGATGCCGACACCATCGTAACTGGCGATGAAGGACGGGGCAATGCTCGCGATCACGGGGGCGGTGCCGGACAACAGCACCTGCACCTTCTCACGTTCGCTGACAATCTGCTTGGCGCCCTGCGGACAGACAACAAAGCAGCGTCCGCAAAGGATGCACTCTTCGCTGACGATGTGGGCCTGCCCGGCGGAGAAGCGAATGGACTTGACCGGACAGTTGCGAATGCATTTGTAGCAGTTTTTGCAGTTTGACTTTTTGAGTTTTAAAAATTCGGACATGGCTCTCAACCTCGTTTACGAAAGGTTTCACACGGTGCTGCTTCTATTCAGGTTGTCAAAACAACGCTCCGCCTGGTGTTTTCACAATGCACTCTTTATGTACTTGTCAAAAAAAGCGTCAAAGCTCTCAGGCGTCACGCCGCCCTTGATCTCGTCGTCGACCATGACGCTGACACCTTGACAAGAGCACTTCCCCTGGCAAAACGAACCCGCAAGGGTCACCTCATGCCCCAGTTTGTACTTTTCAATTTCCGCTTTAAAACGCTCCACAATTTCGTGTGACCCCTTCAGGTGACAGGAGCTGCCGATACAAATTTGGATGATCATACGACATGCCTCACACTTTAGGTAAGATTTCGGTTTCAAAGAACGATTTGACGTCGTCGGGTGTCAGTTGGTATTGTTTGTCCAGCAGTGTGACACAAACGCCGTTTGGGCAGTCGTTCATACAGAACGCACCGCCCAGTTCCACTTGATCTTTTAGGTTGTGTTTGGCGATCAAATACTGTAGCTGTTCCACAACCTGGCGGGAACCCCGGACATGGCAAGAGCTCCCGATGCAAACGGTCACCTTCACGCGTTACCCCTCCCTAATACGAATCTCACTGAAAATCAATGACGCCAACCCAAGACAGTAAAAACTCCCGCTCTTTGGGCTTGCCCTTGACCGACTGCGACGCCGCGACAATCGGCAGCCATTTCTGCACAACCTGCTTGGCTACGTCAGCCTTTTTGCAGTATTGATCCAGGTATTTTTCCGCGCCCGTGATGTCGCCGTCGAGCCAGAAGAGCAAGTACGTCCGGGCCACGTCAGCCGCGGCGCTGCCCTGCGTCACATGCGACCAATCGAGGATATAGGGCGTTCCGTCCTCGGTGATCACGATGTTTGACGGGTTGAAGTCACCGTGGCAAAGCTTGTCGCCCTTCGGCATCCCCTCAAGCCGTGTGTGCAGGTCATAGCGCGTGGTCGCGTCGAGCTTGCTGTCGCTGATTTTGCGGTGCATTTTGTCTGTAAGTTTATTTAAGTTCATCGGCGGTTTCACGGCCTGAACCCTCATTTGCAAGTCGACAAAGTCAGACAGATGGCGGTCGAATTCATCGGGATTTTCGGCCATAATTTGAGAAAGCGTCTTCCCGCTGATAAACTCCGAGACGATCGCCCATTTCCCGTCTATCTTGGCCACTTCCTGAACTTTGGGGATGTGAAGGCCGGTCTCTTCGACGCGCGCTTGATTGAGCGCCTCGTTGAGTACGTCCGCTTTGGAAAATTCGCTGTCAAAGACCTTGATGGCGTACTCGCCGTCGCGGTAGACGGTCTTCGACGTTCTTACGGCGATGATCCGGT
>CAYWWF010000244.1:0-2598 GCA_964461745.1 uncultured Oscillospiraceae bacterium
CCAGCAGCGTGCCAATGCGCATCGGTTGGATCACAAATGGGCTGTCCATCCGGATGGCCTCCCTTCCGACGTCGGGACATGTCCGACAAAATAACGGAGTTGTAAGAAAAAAGAAAAGGCTGTGTCGTCCGACGGGCATTTCGGGTCATCCCTTGGCGGTTCCGCCAAAGGCGGGAGCGGAGGGGAGCACACCCCACGTATCATAGCCCCTCGGGCTATGATACCATGAATACCGCGGCAACACAACCATTTCCAGTGGAAGAATCAGCAAATTGGAAGGGAGGGTGGCAACAAAAAACAACAAGGTTTGTAAGAACCAACATTTCCTACTTTAGCCCTGAGGGGCAAAGGGACGGTTGGCTGTAACCTCCGAAAGGAGGTGAGGCTCATGGATTCTTGGCCGGTCTTCTTGATCTTGCCCCGGCCTAACGAGTGCGGTTACTTTTTTACCAATAAACTTGTGGGCCAGCCGTTTACGGCTTCCCTCGACTTAAAGCATAACCGCATTGACAGATCTTGCCGAGGCGGTTATGCAAGGCTAGGTGGGTATCCCCCTACATCAAGCGCATGATTTCACGTTTGAGCCGGGAAATGATCTTTTTCTCCAGTCGGGAGATGTAAGATTGGGAAATGCCCATCATATCGGCGACTTCCTTTTGTGTCTTTTCGGGTTGGCCGTCGAGGCCGAAGCGCATGGTGATGATGTCGCGTTCGCGTGTGCCCAATTTATCCAGCGCGGAGGCGAGTAGGTTGCGATCCACGTCCTCTTCGAGCGGGCGCATGACGGCGTCGGCATCTGTGCCTAAAATGTCGCTGAGCAGCAGTTCGTTGCCGTCCCAATCTGTGTTGAGCGGCTCGTCAAACGATACCTCGCTGCGCAGGCCGGAGCTTTTGCGCAGGTGCATGAGGATTTCATTTTCGATACAGCGCGACGCATAAGTGGCCAGCTTGATGTTCTTTTCGGGGTTGAAGGTGTTGATGGCTTTGATGAGGCCGATGGTGCCGATGGAAATCAGGTCTTCCACGTGGATGCCCGTATTTTCAAAGCGCCGGGCTATGTAAACGACCAGGCGTAAATTGTGTTCAATCAGCACGCGCTTAACTTTTTCATCGCCTTCGGAAAAGCGCGCGATCCAATGGATTTCTTCTTCGTGTGTCAGCGGCGCGGGTAGGGTTTCGCTGCCGCCGATGTAAAGCACTTTGCCCGGGCCAGAAAACCCGAGTTTCTCCATGATCAAGTGCCAGAGCACATACAGGCGAATTCTCCGCTGTTTTTCTCTCAGTTTCATAGCGGTACCTCCGAGACATAGTTTAATGCAAATGACAGTCGAAAAAGCCTCGCAGAGTTTTCTGTCAAAGACAGAACTAGAGTATAATAGTTTTTCGGGGACATGCGCATCGAAAAAACACAATAGCCCCCCAATTATCCTCAGAAAATTAGGGATCTGGCCCGCAGGCCCGTGTTTACAATTGTCAAAAAAGCCAGCGCAGCGTTTTTTTGACAATTTAATTTAAACGCCTACTACGGCGGAAAAGGCCGCGCCGTCGGACAATCTGGTCGGAGCGACGGCCAGCAAGAGGTCATGTCGTATCCGTTTGCCCACACGGACGTGATCGGGCTTATAGGCCAGCAGTAAACCACTATCCACGCCAACGGCACGATAAGGCACCAGCCGAAAACGGCCGCTTTGACCGACTTCATAGAGCTGTTCCATGACCCGTGTTGGATCGCGCAGTGCGGACACGTCCACGAGGGCCCTGCAGAGCGGTGACCAGAGGGCGGTTAGGTGCTGTAGCTCCACGATCATGATTGGACAACCGGAGAGCGGGTCGCGCAGGGTATTGCCGGTGTCACAGAGCGCGGTGAACGTTATGCTTTTGCCCTCGCTGGACGCCTCCACTTCGGCGAGATCTCGGCTGAGTCCTCCATGCCGCGCGCTGCGGCGAAACACCAGCGTGAGCAACCCATAACTCACAGCGACACCAAGTACGAGCGTAGGCATGTGTATGTTCACGGCGGGCACGCCATTGGGCAAAAGAACCTTGCCTGAGAGCGCGCCGAGGGCCAAAATGCAGCCACCGAGTGCGAAAGAGACACCCCAAAAGCATAAAGTGTACTTGATAAAAGGGATCCAAGGTGCCCCACCGCTGGCGACCAGAGTCATGAGCAGCGCCACGAGAATTTTCCCAACCAAAGAGATCAAAAAATGAAACGGAGGCAGGAAAACCACAATGGCGTATATACCGCCGAGCACCGCACCAAGAAACAGTCTCCAGCGTTTGATGGGGCGGTCGGTCAGTCGCGCCGTGGCCAGCAGCAATAAGTAGTTGATGAGGGTGTTAAGTACAAATAAAGAGTCTATGTACACAGTGGTTACCACGACATGGCCGCCTCCCATCCCAGGACATCCGTGGCACCCATTATACCGTTTGTCCGTCCGCGAAAGCCCTCGAATTCAAGGTGAGAGTGCGCAGTTTGCTTTATCGAGGTATGCTGCTCTATCCATTGGCGTACAGGGGGTTTTGGGCGAGAAAAAAGGGCGTAACCGCCCCTTGTTTCTCGAATGTGTTGGGATTGAAATGAATTCCTGCCCGAAA
>CAYWWF010000245.1:0-2547 GCA_964461745.1 uncultured Oscillospiraceae bacterium
AGCGCTTGAATGGCATTCAAGAGGTCAGCGGTTCGATCCCGCTTATCTCCACCACCGTAAAAGCCTTGAAAACAATTTGTTTTCAAGGCTTTTTGCTGTTTGAATATTGGCAGTATTTTCTGAATGTACTGGAATAAGGCTGGAATACTTATGTCTCCTCCTCACAACTTCCACAATACTACCAACGGCTACGCACCCGGATTCCATTGAATAACTTGTCTGATTATTTCATTACAGACCAACTCGATTTTGTCTGGTTGGATGGAGCCGTAAACCGGACTTTCAGTTGTAAAATCGGACTTTCAGTCAAAATCCATTTCCAAGCCGCCCGGTTTTTTGTACACTAATTCTAAGAGGAGCGGCGTATTGCAGAAAGGAGGGCACACATGGAATTTCGTTGTCTCGGTATTTGCGAGAGAGAGTGCCTTCCCTTGCTTGAGGCAGGTACCGCACGCTTTGAAAAAAGTGTTGGACGCCCGGTGGAACTAACCAGCTGCCGAGATGTGCAAAGCTTTTTGCGGCAGGCCGTGGAGCCGTGGGACGCGCTGCTGATCGCGCTGCCGGGAGCGGAGGGCATGGAAACTGTTATCACCGCGAGACGGCAAAACGAGCGAGTCCCTCTTGTCTGGATTTCTGACGATGAAGTGTTTGGTGTGCAGAGTTACCGTCTCCACGCCAGCATGTTTCTCTGTCTACCAGTGAGCGAGGAGGATGTAGCCCACGCACTAAAACGTTGCGACGAAGCATGGTCTCATACGCAAAGGTTTGGACATTGTCTACCCCGCGTTGGGTTCTTGTGATCATTGTATTTCTGTCCCCCAAGATTGTAACCGACTAAAGGCAGGTCTATTTCCTGTTTATCTGCTTAAAAACACCTACTTCATACATAATATGTAAATTGTTAACACGCGCGTTATTCTATGGAAATATTTACACGTTATACTGCCACTATATTTCATAGGTAAAGGAGACTGATTGACATGCATACAAACACGGGTAAAACACTGAAAAGACTGACTTCTCTTGTTTTAACAGTTGTGTTTCTTTTCCAGTTCTTCCCCCTGCTCTTCTCTCAGACGGCGCAGGCAGCCGACATCGTCACCGATCCCTTCGGAATCAAAATGGATACAACCTGGACAGCCCCTCCTCTGACAAACAACCCGTACGGCACCACCGATTGGATAAACCTCATTCCACGCAGTGAGCTGTACATCACCAGAGCCACCGGTGGCAGCATCAACTACCGGACGATGGACCTCAGCGAAAAAAATCTCAAAGATACATTGGACGGAAGTCAATTGGGCGCCCGCGACTATTCCAATAACATTCGTTACGGCGCGTCGGTGGCTTTTGACCCCAACGGCATCGGGCAAAAGGATCATGTGGCGCATATCGGTTACATCGCCTCTGAAAAGCGCATGGTAACTTATGTCACCAACGCCTCGGGCAGCCGAGTGGGTTCCGTGGTCTACCTCCCCCGCGCCGGAGATAAGACCCTCAATCACATGGGCAAGCTTGATAACTACAACTACGACGGCTATCTGCAAATCACCGCCGGCGATTTCGACGGCGACGGCAAAGAGACCTTCTTTGTCTATGACCCGCAAATGCCGCTCAAAGCCGACGGCAAGCCGACCATCAGAGAATACCGCTTGAGTGGCGGTTCCGTGTCCAGTACCGGCAAAACCATCTCCGTGGGCGATATTCTGCACGCCAACGACAAGTATGATTATATCTTAGGCTATCACGACCAGTCCGACGGAAACCGTCTGCGCGCTACTCCGACCGTCCATCTGACCGCGGGTGACGCGGATTTGGACACCCGCGACGAGCTGGTTGCCACCGCCTCTTGGCAGGACATACCCAACGCCAAATACGATGGCGTCCAGTTTACCGACCGCGCCTCGGTGACCTCGGTGTATGAAGTTGTAGGCACAACATCATTGTCTTGGAATCAGTCCGCCCGCTTTGTCCTCCAAAAGGACGGTTTAGCCGGTCATGCCGACCGAATCCGCCGCAAAGCAGCGTCCACCATTGGCAATGTGGTGCCCAACATGGGCAACGGCGCCGATTTTAAAGAGATTGTTTCGGTGGGTTCTTGGGACAACCAGGGCGGCGCCACCACCAAAGAAGATGGCGATAATTGGGGCTATACCATCATCAATGTCGATAGCGTTAATGCAAACAAAAGGGCGTCCTTCACCATGGGCGCTATGCAAACAACAGGCCTGAACGAATTTACCAAAGACGGCAATTACTTAGGAGACAACGTCGTGTCCTTGGCACCCGTAGTGGCCTATTCTCCCGACGGCGCCGGTGCTACGGCGAAAGTCTTCCTGTCCGGTACCACCTATGTTTACCAAGGCAACAAGCTTACGCCCGAGTACACCCATGATTTCTTTACACACAGTTACTACTATATCCATGTCACCCCGTCGGTATCAGGCGCTTGGGATCTGGAACTCAGCAACATGCACATCCTAAAACCTGTAGCGGCCAATTTTGACGGAAACCCGTTTGGCCGAGAGCAAGTTGTCTTTGAGACCC
>CAYWWF010000246.1:0-2539 GCA_964461745.1 uncultured Oscillospiraceae bacterium
GCCACGACCTGTTCGGGTGTCACGGCGTGGTGAATCGGACAAAAGCCCGGGTGGAGGATGAAGTTTTTATCTTTGGCTTTCGAGGCGACATAGGCCCCGAGGTTTTGGTCGGGCAGAAAGACGATGTCTGTTTCGGGGAGTCGACCGGCAATCTTCACGGCGGAAGAGGAGGTGCAGCAGACGTCACAGAGCGCCTTGACCGCCGCCGAGGAGTTTACATAGCAGAGGAAGGCGGCGCGGGGATGTTTTTCACGAAGCGCCCGCACCTGTTCGGGCGTAATCATGTCGGCCATCGGGCAGCCCGCGTCGGGAGCCGAGAGGTAGACCTCTTTTTCGGGGGAGAGGAGCTTCACGGACTCGGCCATAAAGCGCACGCCACAGAGCACGACGGCTTTGTGCGGTGTACGCGAAGCGGCGACGGCCAGCTCAAAAGAATCGCCGACCACGTCGGCGACATCCTGCACATCCAGTGTCTGATAGTAGTGCGCCAAGATCAGCGCGTCTTTTTCAGCGGCCATGGCGCGAATTTGCTCTTTCATCGTGAGCCTCCATACAAATCCGCACCACAGACAACCGGATATCCCGGCGACCTGTGGTGCGGTGGTTTTCCTGAAACTATCCCTTGGCGCGCTCCATGTACTCACCCGTGCGGGTGTCGACACGGATCATTTCGCCTTCGTTGACAAACAGCGGGACACGGACGATGGCGCCCGTCTCTAAAGTGGCCGGTTTGGTCACGTTGGTCGCGGTGTCGCCGCGCGCGCCGGGCTCGGTCTCAGCGATCACGAGTTCGACAAACACAGGCGGCTCGACGTTGAAAACACTGCCCTTGTAAGAAACTACCTTGCAGATCATGTTTTCTTTTACGAAACGGAAGTCGTCCCCAAGCGTGTTCTTGTTGACGGGGATCTGCTCGTAGGTCTCGTTGTCCATGAAATAATAAAGGTCACCGTCGGCATACAGATACTGCATGTCACGGCGCTCGACATAGGCGTTTTCAAATTTATCGGAGGGGTTGAATGTGCGTTCCACAACACCGCCGCCGATGACGTTTTTCAGTTTGCAGCGTACAAACGCGGCGCCTTTACCGGGCTTGACATGCTGGAATTCGACGACCTGCATAACCTGACCGTCCATCTCAAATGTGACGCCATTGCGAAAATCACCGGCTGTGACCATAAAAAACCCTCCAGAACTTAAAAAACATTTTTATGTGTCTGCCCCCCTTTCGGCGGGGGAGACACAGTAGAATACAAAAATACGCTTACGGCCTATTCGACACTATCCGTATTGTACCGAAAACAAGTCGTTATTGCAAGAGAAAATTCATTTCCATAGCCGGTTCATCTTTTCCTCGATCCGCCGCCGGGTCAAATCCCGCGCGGTTTCATCCAAGATATAGCGCTCTCCGTCGCAAATCAGCACGTCGCCCTCACGGTGTCCCTCGGGCAAATCGTGTCGGGGTATGGACAAAACCGCGCCGTCCGAAGCGACACAGACGGCAAATTCCCCTTCAAAACGGTCGATGACAACGTTCATGCGCATTTCCTCTCAAACCGGGGCGAGGAAACGGCCCCTCGCATAGCGTACGCGCGTGTTGGCACCGTGCGTAGATTGAGCGCGTCATCCTCGGTACGTTGCGGCGTGACGGTCAGTGTCTCACCGTCGGTTTCAAAGCGGATGTCACCACTTTCGTCAGTGCGGTAGAGCGTAATATTGCGGGTGCGCAAAGCCTCCAGGATGTTGTCGCTCGGCAGGCCGTAGCTGTTGCCCGCACCCACGGAGATGACCGCGTAGCTGGGGTCTGCGGCCTCAAGTAAAGCAGCGGTGGAGGAGGTTTTGGAGCCGTGATGGCCAACCTTAAGTACGGTGGCGGCGAGGTTTTCCCCGGAGGCTACGATATCCGTCTCGCTGGACGTTTCGGCGTCGCCCATCAGCAAAAATGAGTGCGATCCGAAGGAGAGGCGTGAGACGACAGAGGCGTCGTTTGTCTCTTTGTAATCGTCGCGTACAGGGCCGAGTAAGGTCAGCGTCGCGCCGCCCAGGGTGTATGTATCCCCAGCGTACGGGGTGGTGACCATGAGATTGTGGGTTTCGAGCGCATCCAGCAATTCTTCAAAGATTTTTGTATTGGCGGCCCGCTTTGGCAGGATCACCTCGCCGACCGGGAACGTGTCAATCACGGTGGGCAGCCCACCGATGTGGTCTTCGTGCGGGTGGGTGCCGATCAAGATGTCGATGGTCTCCACGCCCAGGGCTGTGAGCTTGTCGATGAGCGCCGAAGCGGTGGCGCGCCCTCCGCCGTCGATGAGCAAAGTTTTCCCCTCGCAGCGCGCGACAATCGCGTCGGCTTGGCCCACGTCGAGCACAGTGACAATGAGAGTGGGGCTGACGTCGGCGGGTGAAGCCGGTGTTTGCGCCGGGGCGGCGCAAGCCACAAAGAAAAAGGCGCAAAGCAAAAGCAGTGCGCCGAGTCGGACAAACCTCAAGTATTTTTGACTGTTCTTACACATGAGCGTCCCTAGAAACCCTTCGTAAT
>CAYWWF010000247.1:0-2498 GCA_964461745.1 uncultured Oscillospiraceae bacterium
CCTTTGTTCAACTAGTATTATAACCCTAGGCATGCTTTTTGTCAATATATTTTGCGATGAAATCCTCCACGGGAATGGGTTTAGAGTAATAATACCCCTGGATGATGTCGCAACCGGCCTCGCGCAAAAAGTCCAGCTGCTGTTTTGTCTCCACGCCTTCGCAGACCACTTTTACGCCCAACCCTTTGGCCATGCCAATGATGCTTGTGATGATGCTCTTGCTTCGCTCGGAAGTGTCTGACTCGGCCAAGAAGGCTTTGTCAATTTTTAAAATATCGATGGGCAACACGCGCAGTGTGTTGAGAGACGAATAACCCGCTCCGAAATCGTCCATAGAAATGGTAAAGCCAAGCTTTTTTATGCTGTAAATCAGCGGCAAGGTGGCTTCAAGGTTGTTTTCCAGTGTGCTTTCGGTGATCTCAATTTCAATGTGGTTCAGTGGAATGGAGAAGCGCTGCGTAATGGCTTTCAATCTTTCAAAGTAGTTCGGGAAGGACAGGGTAACTTTGGACTGGTTTACCGCGATTGTCGGAAGCGGCAAACCGTCTTTTTGCCTCTGCGCCAAGAGCTCTAAAACTTGTGTCAGAACATAAAAGTCGGTTTCCACAATGAATCCGTTGCCTTCAAAGATGGGTATAAATTTGTCCGGGGACATAAAACCGATCGTCTCGGAATCCCAGCGAATCAGTGCCTCGCCTCGCCGACAGGTCTCATCGGCCATCTGGATTTGTGGCTGCATATAGACCAAGAATTCGCCTTTTGAGAGCGCGTGCATCATGTTGATCTCGATCTGCTTTTTCAGCTCCAGAGTTTTTTGCAGATTTAGATCATAGATGACCTCACTTTGCAGACTCTGCCGTTTGGCGTCCTTGAGCGCCAACAGCGCGCCGTCATAAATTTCACGCAAATTCTTTCGAGCGCTTTGGATCGGGTATACGCCAAACTTGAACGAAATCATTTGGAGATATTCCTTGCCAAGCTGTGCCTCAATCGCCTCGTATAGCGCACTTTCAATTTGCGCGGCCATGTTTTCCGAGGTTTTCGACAAAAACGTAAAATGATCCGCGTTGGTGCGCGTGCCACAAGAGTATTTGTCTTTGATCACACCGGCGACCGTTCGCAGCAGCATATCGCCCACGGAATAACCAAACATGGAATTGATTCGACTGAATTCCACGATGTCCATACAGACGAAGCTGAACCCGACCAGACCGCCATGCGTCTGTGTGAACGCACTCACCGCCTCTTGCATACCCGCGGAATTGATCAGTCCGGTAAGTTGGTCCACACTGCTGACCAAGAAAAGCTCTTTGCGCTTTTGTTTATCGTTGACGATGTCCAGTACAATGACAACGGTCAAGATTAGGACAAACAAAACAAACATAATGATGGTGGGGCTGATCACGCCAAACCCGCCACCTGTTTTTGAATAATCAACAAACTCGCCCACAAACCAGTTCTCCGGCTGGCTCACAGGGAAAAAGGCGGTGTATTTGCCGATCAGGCCCTGCGGCCGAATCGCGTTTTCCGATCGATTGTAGCAGTAAGCCGTCGCCCCGGTGGATAGAGCATGAAAGTCGGAACTCTTGGCTTGATCCTCCAAGGTCGTAAACACGCTGCCCCACTCGTCAAAAAGTGCAAAGCATCTGCTTTCCACCGACGATAGATTGCTCCACAAAAGCCTGCCGAAGGCTTCAGGGGAATACAATTCCACAAGGAAATACGGAGATTGCGCCGAAAGCGGCACAATAAAAGCCATTTTCGACGCGCCGTTATAACGCACGGCGGCGCAACCTGTGGACGACGCGGCTTTTATGGCCGCCGTATCGATGTGCGCGTCCAAGCTCTTCTCGCTGTTCTCATACAGCACGCCGCCCAAACTCGCTACATACAGCAAAGCGTTGTTTGGCTCAAGGCCTCTTATCATCTGAAAAATTTCCTCAAGGCTTGTTTCGTCGAATTCATGAGCCGCCCTGAGCTCAAACTGCAAATCCTTCGCGCGGTATTCAAGGTTTTTCTGCATTTGGTTTTCTAAAATGTCCATGCTTTCACGAAGGCGTCCGGTATTAACATTGTTCTGAGATTGCACCAAAATCCAGGTGTATAGCGAGAAAAGCAGCATAAAAACGATCAGTATAGCGCCATAGAGGATCAGCTTCTTTTTCGTCATTTCTATACCCTTCCTACGCTTCCTTGTTCTCTTTCATTTGCCGCTTGCGGGCATACATTCGACGGTCGGCTTCGTTGATCATATCCAATAGTGTCATACGCTTGATGTTTTCAAGGATGAAACCCGCCGCAAAGCTGATTTTCTCGACTTCATTTACATGCAAAAGATTATAAGCCACAATCTTTTCGTTGATACGGGAGAGGTAGGTTTCTGCAGTAAACTGATCGGCGTCCGGGAAAATCGCCACAAATTCATCGCCGCCATACCGGCCGACAAATCCGTAATCGGCACCTTCGGTTTTGATGATGCGCGCAAAGTCCGCAATGAT
>CAYWWF010000248.1:0-2442 GCA_964461745.1 uncultured Oscillospiraceae bacterium
CGGCCAGCAGTACTCCGACTATGTCGTGGACGGCAAATTCTCTCTGAAGATCAACCAGTTGGCGACGGGCCCCATGGTGCGCACCAATCCGAACACCGTGCAGCTCAAGGCCAACACCGAATACCGCCTCGGACTCTCTTACATCACCGGCGCCACTGGTCTCTACACCATCAGAGTGCGCAACGCCGCCGGTAACATCGTCTACACCAACAGCCTTACGGCCACACCGCTCGAGGCGGGCACGCACAGCCTTGCGAGCCGCAGCTTTACGGCCTATTTCAAAACCGGCAACAGCGACGACTACTATGTGGAAATCGTAAACAACCTTGGAAACCCCTCCATTCGCCCCGAAGCTCCCGAGATGGGCAGCAACATGGAACGCTGCTACCTGTCGCTGGACAACTTCTACATTGTGACGTTTGACACGACCGAGCTTACCGCGCTGGTGGCGGACGTGGAAGCGTTCTTTGAGACCGAAGTCGAGGCGGACTACTCGCTGGATTCCTGGCCCGTGCTGGTAACGGCGCTTGCGGAAGCCAAGGCTGTGCTCGCGAACGTCGACACCGTGCCGTATGAAAGCATCATCGGCGCGACGGCTACATTGAAGAACGCCTTTGCGAACATCGCCAAGAGGCTCACGAGCATCAAACTGACCGCCCCGTCCGTGTTCTCGGTCAAGAGAGGCACTAAGGCAAACCTCACCGTGAATTGGGAACCGGCTGTGAAGCTGCCCTTGATCTCGGTGGTCAGCAACAGTCCGGCCACCGTAACGGTAAGCAAGCTGTCTGACAGCGTCGGTTCCGCCGTGTTCGCGGTCACCGGTATCCGAACTGGAACCGCGATTCTGAAGATCAGCGCCAACGACGGCTCCGGCCAGGTTTGCGCCGTGCTGGTCTCAGTGTCCTAAGACGAAACCCTAAGGCACAATCTGTTCTAATGGAAAGGCCCTCTGCCATGCGGCAGAGGGCCTTTCGGTGGTCAAAGAATCGCTATGCTTAATTCTTTGATAAAGTTGGAACCGGCCTGCGGGCCGGAAGCATCGGTTTTCTGAGGAAAATCGATGCGTTATGGAGTTTTCGTGACGCGCATGTCCCCGGAAAAACAATGAAGCTTTATTTTCCGCAAAAGACGGAAAACTCTGCGAGGCTTCGAGCAAATGTGTGGATGTATTTCGGGGCAGTTCCCTCATACCAATCAATTGGAATACAAATCAAACGCTCCCATATAGTGCCCGGCAATGCGGGAATAATCCGTCGGGTTGACGTCACCGGTGCCTGTCACGTCGGCGGCGAAGAAGTACGCGCCGGTGAGGGTGTAGGTGCCTAAATACGCGCCCGCGACACGAGAGTAGTCCGTCGGGGTGATGGTGCCCGAACCCGTGACATCGCCCAAAACCACCACAGT
The DNA here is from genome assembly GCA_964461745.1 of uncultured Oscillospiraceae bacterium. Classification (GTDB taxonomy): domain Bacteria; phylum Bacillota; class Clostridia; order Oscillospirales; family UBA929; genus JAVBPF01. The sequence continues at coordinate 1,405 of CAYWWF010000248.1, forward strand.
CATCTCGTCCAGTACCGCGCCATCGTCCGACCGGAGTTGCACCCGGCAACCCGTACCGACGTACTCGCCGGTGAAGGGACTGCCGTCGGCGTTGACAACGTGGAGCTTTGCGTGGTCGTTAAATGCTGCCAAAAGCGCCTCTAGCGCAACCCTGTCTGTCACGCCAAACAGGAAGCCGCGCGCGTCAGCAATGAGGGTCGAGCCAGGACGCAGGGAGATTTTGTCGGCGGGCGGCGGCGACCAAGAAAACGTCACCGGGGTTAAAACACCCGCAAACTGCGTAACGGCATAGAGATATACGTCTTTGCCGTAGGTATTCAATCTGTTTGTGACACCTTTTTTCATGGGATATAACTTGGCACCATCAAACCAGTCGTCGTTGGGTATGACCAGATAATACCGGAACCCGCCGGTGTCCGGTACGCTGATGCTGATCTCAGTTGCTTCGGGATTTCTCCAGATTTTGTAGAGCATTTCGTGTGATGCGGATGAGCCTGCGGGGGAAGGGCTACTGGGATACCCCAGCACAGAGATGAGGCCACCACTGGAAATGATCGGCACGGCCACGCTCTTAGTTCGGAGATACCAAAGGGCACTCAGGTTTGCGGTGTCGGAAAAAAATCTCGAGGTGTTTTCAACCGTCTGATACTCTAGGTGGATGCTGCCACCATCGGAGGCGAATTTCTCCATAAACGCGAAATAGCAGTACCGTAAAACCTCATCGTAGGAAAGTCCCCGTATGATTCACCGTCATAGCTTTTTTTGCGGCTGAATTGAGTCTGCCGGTATCCAATAACACCGTATCAGCTTGCGTGTAATACATTTTGGCGAGTTCACTCAGGGCTTCGTCAAACCAGCTGAGTGACATATACACACCTATGTACAAGTGGTGCAACAAATGCTGAAACTCGTGCGCCACCGTGCTCAAAAAACGCAAACGAGACGCTTCAGAGCCCGTTAACCGTGCATATCCCTGGGTTAACCCTATGTCAATATGTATCATATCAAGCGCATTGGATTTCAAAATGCACAGCTTGG
>CAYWWF010000249.1:0-2414 GCA_964461745.1 uncultured Oscillospiraceae bacterium
GGAAATAGGCCTCAACCGTGACTGAGCGCGCGCAATACAAACAGAACAACCAAAATCAAAAGGAAAGAATGGTCATTTTGACATCTGTCTGACCAATGGGTATATCCCACGCATATTCCGTGCACAATCCGAATAGAATTTGACGAAGAAGACCCACACGCCGAAGAGATAGCCTGTTGCCATATTATTCCTGTCCACGTCGCACCAACAGGCCCGGAGAATGGAGGAACATCATGGGTCGCATCACATTTTTGCACGGAAAAAAGAGTCTCCCCGAAGACGCAGAGCGTCAGGAAATCCTGGAAGCCATGCGCCAAACGCGCGAAGAGCTGCATTGGGCTCGCGCCTGTTTCAACGACGCCAAAGAGCCGGAACTCGTTGAGGCCTGTGTCTTTGAAATGAACGCATTGCAAGCCCGCTACAGTTATTTGCTTCGCTTGGCCAAGGAGATGCAATTTGAGCAGGATTTAACCTTCCGCTCCTCACGCGCCGCCGAATAGAGGGAGTACTCAAAACCCAGGAGGTCAGGGTATGAGTACGGAACAAATTGTACTTATTGTCGTCTTTGCTGTCGTCGTCCTCGTCGCGTCCGCGCGCCTGTTCACCGCACCCTTCCGTGTCGCCGTGAAACTGCTGATCAACACGGTCTTGGGTTTTGTCGGCCTTTTTTTATTCAATCTGGTCGGACAAGGCTTCGGCGTAACACTCGGGCTCAATTTTTTCAACGCCGGGATTATCGCCGTGTTGGGCCTGCCGGGCTTCGGCCTGCTGCTGTTGTTGCAGTGGCTGTTTGGCGGCGGCTGAAGGAACGTATGGATTGGAAAAGCTCTCTGACGGTGGTTTGACATCGGCAGAGAGCTTTTTGCAGAAAGCGACGAGGGCGTTGCTCCGTTTTTGCCAACATGGCTGTATATCATGGCCGCATGGACTGTTCCCGGAGCGACGAGTACGTAATCCCATTCACACGTTTTTGCAACGGAACATACATCGAGACCCCCGGAGGCTCAGCACCAGCCATGTCGAAATATCTTCTCAGATTGACGGAAATAGGAAACAGATCACAAAAATTTTAAAAAACAAGCAGCATTTTTTTGCAAAATGCGCAAAAAACACCGCAAAAGCATTGACAAGAAAAGCGCCATCCTGTATGCTGTTAGCACGAACTTTGGGAGAAAAATACAACATGACACGGCAAAAATCGTGTCAACAGGAAGGTGAAACGGCTTGGATTATAGGTTCTGGGAAATTGTCGCGTTTGCTCTGTACTTCCTATGCGTGTTGTTCATCGGTGGATTCTTTATGTACCGCTCTCGTGGCGGCGGTGCCGCCGAATACTTTCTCGGTGGTCGTAAGATGGGCCCGTGGGTCACCGCGCTGAGCGCCCAAGCTTCCGACATGAGCGGTTGGCTGCTCATGGGCTTCCCGGGCTCTATTTTGGCACTGGGCTTCGGTAAGGTTTGGATTGCCATCGGCTTGGCGCTGGGTACGGCGGCCAACTGGATCTTCATGGCGGCTCGGCTGCGCCGCTTCACAAAGGCCGCGGGCGACTCCATCACAATTCCTGAATACTTAAGCAATCGATTCCGCACGAAGAGCCCCGCGTTGCGCATCATCTCAGCCACGATCTTTTTCATCTGCTTTACGGTCTATGTCGCCTCTGGCTTTAAGGCCGGTGGGGCGCTGTTCGGTTCCGTTTTGAACATCGATACAAGTTTGGCGATGATCATTTTCGGCGTCATCATCATTGCCTATACCTTCACCGGCGGCTTCCAAGCCGTTTGCTGGACGGACTTCTTCCAGGGGCTGCTTATGTTGGTCGCGATCATCTTTACGCCGATTGTGATCCTGGCTTCGCAAAACGTTGACCTGTCTTCTCTGGCCGCACAGCAAGGCGGAAACTACTTCAATCTCCTGCCGAGCGGTCAGTTTGACTGGCAAAGCATCTCAAGCATTCTCTCGGGACTCGCTTGGGGTCTTGGTTACTTCGGTATGCCTCATATCATCGTGCGTTTTATGGCCATCAAGAACAATAAAATGATCAAAAAGAGCCAGAAGGTTGCGATCAGTTGGGTCATCATCACATTGGCCGGTGCTGTGGTTATCGGCGTTGTGGGCCGCGCCTTCCTACCCGCGCTGATTGAGAGCGGCAGCGAGCGCGTTTTCATCGAGATGGTACGTCTGGTCTTCCCTGGCTTTATCGCCGGTATTCTGCTCTCGGCGATCTTAGCCGCGGCGATGAGTACCGCCGACTCCCAGCTCCTTGTGGCCTCCTCAGCCTTTACCAATGACATCTATAAGCCGGTCATGCGCAAAAAGGCCGGAAACAAAGAACTCATTTGGGTCGGACGCGGCGTGGTCTTCTTGATTGCGGTCGTCGCCTATTTCATCGCCGTCAACCCGAACAGCGGCAGCAT
>CAYWWF010000250.1:0-2360 GCA_964461745.1 uncultured Oscillospiraceae bacterium
TTCCGCTCGGGAGCGCTCGATTTACACCATCTGCTTTCAGTTTGAATTGAGAGACCAAATCGTGCAAGGTTGAAGCCAACGAGGACATGTGCTCGCTGGCCGCCGCAGACTCTTCAGCGGAGGCGGAGTTGCTGCCAACCACAAGGGATACCTGTTCCAACGCTTCGCGGATTCTGCCGACGGCCAGGGTTTGGTGGGCGGAGGCGTCGGCGATCTGGGAAATGATGTCGTTGATTTGCCGCGCGTTTTCACTGAGCCCTTCAAGGGATCGGTGGGTGTGCTCCACCACATGGGAGCCGGTGTCCACTTTCTTGATGGTGCCCTCTAGGATCTCGGTGGTCTCTTTGGCCGCCGCCGCGCTTTTAGCCGCCAGGGAGCGTACCTCTTCGGCCACAACGGCAAAGCCTTTGCCATATTGTCCGGCGCGAGCGGCCTCGACGGCGGCGTTGAGTGCCAGGATGTTGGTTTGGAACGCAATGTCTTCAATCACTTTGATGACCTTCGAAATGCTCATGGAGGCCGCTGAGATTTCATCCATGGCCAAAACCAACTTGCGCATGTCGTCCATGCTCATGCTCATTAGCGTTTCTGCCTGGCCGGATAATGTCTCAGCGTGTTTTGCAAGATCAGCGTTGTGACCGGTTTGTGTACCGATGCTGGATACACCTGAAACGATGTTGTCGATCGCGGCGGTCTGTTCCGTCGAGCCCTGCGCGAGGGTTTGGCTGCCCGACGCCACTTGTAGCGCGGCTTTGTTTACCTGTTCGGCCGTCGCTAGAATTCCGGAGAGTACCCCGTTGTTTTTATTCACCATTTCGATCAACGCGTGACCGACAACGTCCTTGTCCGAACGTTTTTGATACTGTAACGCCAGGTCGCCGTGCGCTACACGCTCCACAGCCTGGGCCTGCTCTTTCATGTTGTCCACCAGCGTAAGAAAACTGTTCTGCAGCATTCCGAGTTCGTCCGTCCGGTTGTGCTCGACTTGCACGGACACATCGCCCGAAGACAGTTGGTCGGCGTAAAATACAAGCTGTCGCAACGGGTGAATGATGCCGCCAATGATGCGCGTGACAGGGACGAAGATCAGCGCGGCCGCCACGAAAAAGACAACAATCCAGAGGACAAAAACCCAACTCGTGTTGATTTGAATCGGGCCGACCACTTCGGTCGCTTCCCGTAAAACGGCTTGATTGGTATACAGCGCTATGCCTATGAACGAGAAAGAGACAACAAGCAGCGGGATCACAGTCATGAGCATAAGGCGGAACCGCAGGGATTCAACATACCGGATCTTCTTTTCGTTCATAGTTGAGACTCCTTTTCTTCCTAGAAATGCGCATTCAGCGCCGAGCGTTTGTGTCAAACTATTTCCTATATTTTATCGTACATGTATGGAAATTCTTAACCGAAAAGACGGCCTCTTTGACAAAAAATTGCTCTTGTCAAAGAGACCGTCTCAAAATAAAGTCAAGTGCGTTGGAAACTGAGGGTAGATGATGCGCCGGAAGAATGATCAACATCCACCCCCAGAGAATTCTCATACCAATCTCCCGTAAATGGGTTGACAAGATTTGCGAGGATTTTGCCGACGACAAGGTAGAGGAGAGGTGAATCTTTGTGTATTCGTTCTTCCGATGACGCAGTCATACGAAACACTGATAAAAAAGGCAAGTGGGGTATCGTCAGTTTTATCAGTGTTTCGTATCTGGCGGCAAAAAACCATAAAGAGGTCGACTGTTTGATGGGAGATTGGTATCAGTAGGGACCATACAATCTACGCGGCGCTTTGGCGCCGGTTTGTACGGGTGCATCCTGAAGCCGATAATGGGATACCAACTCATGCAGCGCGGCGGCCTGCGTGGACATTTCTTCGCTGGTGGCAGCGGATTCCTCCGCGGTTGCCGTGTTTTTGTGAACCACGAGCGTGACTTGTCCCAAAGCCGCGCCGATGTCTTGAACGGCTTCGAATTGGGATGCGGCGGCTTCGGCGATGTTGTTGATGACTCCGTTGACCTTTTGGGCATTTTCCGTGAGTCCTTCTAAGGAGCGACTCGTGCCGTCCAAAACACGTGTGCCGGTCTCTACTTTTTGGATCGTGCTGCGGATGATTTCTGTGGTTTTGCTGGCCGCGGTGGCACTTTTGGTCGCCAGTGAGCGGACCTCCCCGGCTACGACGGCAAAACCAGCCTGTCCCGTGCGGGCTGCCTCCACGGCGGCATTGAGCGCCAAGATGTTGGTTTGGAACGCGAGGTCTTCAATGACTTTGATGACCAAGGAGATGTCCGTTGAGGCTTTTGAGATTTCATCCATGGCGGAGATGAGTTGTTTCATACTGTCCATACAGACAAACATAAAAC
>CAYWWF010000251.1:0-2359 GCA_964461745.1 uncultured Oscillospiraceae bacterium
CGCACGAGCTCATCGCGGATGCGGTTGATCGCGCGCATCGCGGAGATGCCGCCGTAACCAATGGCAGCAAACAGATCGTCCATCGTGCCGAAAGAGAGGCGCTTTAAGATGGCTTCGGAGACTTCCTCGCCTTGTAGTGTGGCCATTGGAATGCCCGCACGCTTCATCTCGCGCTCAAACTCCTGGCGTCCGTGGGCGACATTTTCCTCCCGGCGTTCGCGCTTGAACCACTGTTTGATCTTGTTGCGCGCCTCGTTCGTTTTGACAAGGCGGAACCAATCGCGCGAGGGGCCGTGGCCACCGGTTAGAATTTCGATGATGTCGCCGTTTTGGAGTTGATACTCCAGGTTTACGATGCGCCCGTTGGCTTTGGCACCCGACATGCGGTTGCCAACAGCCGAGTGAATTGCGTAAGCAAAGTCGATGGGAGTGGCGCCCGAAGGCAGGTTGATGACGTCGCCACGCGGTGTAAACACAAAGACTTCGTCGGCAAACATGTCGATTTTCAGGCTGCGGATGAAGTCCTCGGCGTCGGTATCCTGTTGGGTTTCAAGCAGTCTGCGCACCCATTCGAGCTTTTGATCGAGCGAACCGGCATTGGCCACGCCCTGTTTGTATTTCCAGTGCGCGGCGATGCCGTATTCGGCGGTGCGGTGCATATCCCAGGTGCGGATCTGCACCTCAAAGGGCAGGCCCTCGCGGCCGATGACCGTAGAATGCAAAGACTGGTACATGTTCGGCTTCGGCGTGGAGATATAGTCCTTAAAGCGTCCGGGAATCGGTTTGTAGAGATCGTGCACGAAACCCAGGACGTTATAACAGTCGGCCAGATCGTTGACAATCACGCGCACGGCATAAAGGTCGTAGATTTCAAAAATGGCCTTGTGCTGGTTGTACATTTTCCGAAAGATGCTGTAAATGTGCTTGATTCGACCCTCAATCTCAGCTTCGATGCCCGCTTCCTTGAGGCGGTCGCCGAGACGAATTTTGACGTTGTCAAGAAATTTCCCCAAAACCTTATTGCGCTGGTTCAGTTCGTCCATAATGACCTTGTAGGCGTCGGGATCCAGGTTATAGAGTGCGGTGTCCTCGAGTTCCCACTTGACCTTTTGCATACCGAGTCTGTGCGCCAGTGGCGCGTAGATCTCCATGGTCTCCAGGGACTTCTCCAGACGTTTCTGCGCGTTGTGGTAAGCCAGTGTGCGCATATTGTGCAGCCGGTCGGCGATTTTGATCAGTAGAACGCGGATGTCCCGGGCCATGGCCAGGAACATTTTACGCAGGTTTTCCATCTGCTGGTCTTCTTTGGAGGTGTAGGGCACACGCGTAAGCTTTGTGACGCCGTCAACGAGGTTGGCGACATCGATGCCGAAGCTTTGGCGCAAATCGTGAAAACCGTAACCGGTGTCTTCTATCGTATCATGCAGCAGCGCGGCGATGATGGAGTCCAGATCGAGTGACCACTCGGCAACGATGTGCGCGACTTCCACGGGGTGGGTGACGTAAGGACTGCCGTCCTTGCGCGTCTGCCCCTCGTGGGCGCGGACGGAAAAATCAAAGGCCGCCCGGAGTTTGGGCTCGTCAAAGGAGGGCATGTAGGAGGCTACACGCGTCAAGAGTTCGGCAAAGCGCTTGTTGTGATCCTGCGGCGGTAGCTTCGACTGCGGCGGGGCCAGGGGCACTTCTGAAGGGCTCCGGTTCGTATCCGCATCGGGTTGCGTCACCATCGTGTCCACGTGAAGATCCATCCCAACTCACTCCTTTCAGAGAAATGGAAATCGAGGCCGTTTTTCAGGTTGCCACGGCTTCCCTATCCATTGTATCCCTTTTGCCAAGAAGGTGCAACACCTTCAGCGTGTTCGAGTGAGTAAGTTCGGCCTTTTCCACAATCGAAGGCAGTTCCAGCGTAATTTCTTCCCCAGCCTGCCAAAAGGTAAGCAAGCCAAGTTCATGAAACACCCGAAACGCGACGAGCACCAGGGCCACATTGTCCGGAAGTCCGGTCTCTCGCAAAATTTTGCGTGCCAGACAAAGTGTCCCGGCGGTCAGCGGTGTCTCGCCAATGTTGCGCCGCAGGGCCTTCCAGATTCGACCAAACTGGGGCCGGTCGGGCGTGATGTGCCGGGCTTCTTGTGGGGTCAGGTTTCTGGATTGTAAAAACGCGCGCGTGAGCGCCACATCCTGCGTTTGGCGCGCAAAACTCACCTCAGGCAAACGAATGTCCAAGAGGTGCAGTTGCAAGCGTTCGCGTCGGAAAAAACGGTTGATCTCCGCGTGGAAGGCGACATCTACAATATCTCCGGCGCAGAAGCCCAGGGAGACAGGGGACTGCCCGAAAAATACGGCTTCAAACGTCTGC
>CAYWWF010000252.1:0-2301 GCA_964461745.1 uncultured Oscillospiraceae bacterium
TTTCCTACATCAGGGGGCTTCTTGTCTATTGTCCGTTTTTACTGGTCCTGCTCATGAGCCGGGGGATGGGTTTTATGTACTCAAAGTCGTATGTCCACGCAAGAGCCCACATGCGGTGTTAGCGACCGCTCCATGAGGCTAAGCTCGGGGGGAACGTTCCACAAGAATTCGGGCTCCGGTGGTAAGACTCGGTAGGCGGCGGGACGTCGGCGCGCCAAACTGAAAGCGCGCTGAAGACCGTAATACCGCAGGGCACGCAAAGCGTAAAAACCCATAAACATCACCCCAAAGCTCGTCGTTTTTCCGCAGAAAACCGACGGTTCCGGCCTTCAAGCCGGAGCCAAGGTTGTCAAAGCATTGCGATTCTTTGACAACCTGAGTGTACTAGCACCTTTGAGGCTAGTATACCACACATTCACCCGCCATTCAAAGGAAGAATAAGAAAACACAGTAAAGTTTTGTGCTGTTTGTATTTGATTCTTGCACTATCCATAAAAATATACTAAAATAGATGCAATTCTTAGCTTCTTTGTGGATGCGACCGCGTTGAAACCCGGACAAGCGCGGGTCTTCCGAAGCGACAAACAGGATATCAAGGGGGAAAAGTCATGCCTTTGCCGCGTTTTTCCATCCTCACGGCGGGGAATATCGCTGAAACCATGGCCCAGACGGTCTCTCAAATGAAACAGGTGAAGTGTCGGGCCGTCGCCGCGCGGGATTTGAATCGTGCGCAGACTATGGCGGAAACCTACGGGTTTGAGACGGCTTTTGGTTCGTATGAGCAACTTATGGCGGACAAGGAAACAGACATCGTTTATGTCGCCTCGCCGCATTCGCACCACTATGAGCACGTAAAGCTCTGTTTGAACCACGGCAAGCATGTACTCTGTGAAAAGGCACTGACGGTAAACGCCGCGCAAGCCGAGGAACTCTTCGTGCTGGCGGAAGAAAAAGGTTTGTTCTTGCTCGAGGCGATGTGGACGCGCTTTCTACCTGCTGTCGAGAAAATGCAGAGCTTACTTGCGGAGGGCTGTATTGGTCGACCTACGAGCGCGCTGATTAGCTTCGGACAGAGTTTGACGCATGTAGAGCGGCTGATGTCCCCGGAGCTTGCCGGGGGAGCGCTCTTGGATCTCGGCGTCTATCCGATTACGATGGCTTCCCTGATCTTTGGCGATCGCATACAGGACGTTTACTCCACGGCGGTATTCACCGAGACGGGTGTCGACGCGCGCGACAGCATCACCCTGACGTACGAAGACGGCGCGATGGCCATATTACATAGTTCCATCCTCTGGAAGAGTGGAAACCGCGCCGTGGTGTTCGGCACCGAGGGCCGCATGACCTTAGATAACTTTTGGCGTGCTGAAACCATCCGCATTGATCGAGCGGGCGAGAAGTCGAAGACATACAATTGCCCGTTTGGAATCACGGGCCTTGAGTATGAAGTGGCCGCCATGGTGCAAGCGCTAACAGAGGGACGGCGTGAATGTGCCCAGATGCCCGCGCGGGAATCCATACGCGTAATGCGACTGATGGATCGACTGCGGCGGGACTGGGGACTTACATTTCCTTGCGAGTAAGGTTGCAAAAAACGCTACGAATGCCTCGCAGAGTTTTCCGCCTTCGGCGGAAAATAAAGTTTAATTGTTTTTCCGGGGACATGCGCATCGGAAAAACTCCACTACACGTCGATTTTTCCTCAGAAAAACGACGTTTCCGGCCCGCAGGCCGGAGCCAAACTTGTCAAAGAACCCAGCAAAGCGGTTCTTTGACAACCTTTTTTACGGGGCCAGCTTTACTTTAATCGACAGCGCGTACTCCGTTGGCGTCATGCCGGTTTTGTCTTTGAATTGTTTGGAGAAGTAGTGGATCGATTCGTAGCCGAGCTGGCGAGAGATTTGTGTAAAGTTTAGGCTGTCTTCGCGGATGTACCGCTTGGCCGCCTCGATTTTGAGCGCGATGAAGTGCTCCATAACGCCGCGCCCCATCTTGCGGTGAAAAGCCTTTTTGAGCGTCGAGCCGCTGACGCCAACGGTGCGCTGGACATCCACAAAGCCAATGTGAGTCCCGAGGTGTTCCTGCAAATACGCCGTGGCGATGTCAACGATGTCGCGGTCCATCCGGTCCGTGAGCACGCTGCGATCGCCCTTCGCGCTTTGACTGCCGCGATACAGGGAGAGAAAGAGCAGCTCGAGCGACAGCTTGATGAGCTGTTCCGAACCGGGTGGCACATGTTCCTTTTTGCGATCCATGCGGCGGGTAAAAGGGTCGTCGAGTGGAGTTGCAAACGCCGCCGTG
>CAYWWF010000253.1:0-2263 GCA_964461745.1 uncultured Oscillospiraceae bacterium
CATGTCACCGAGAAAACGGTTTGAGCTTTGTTTTCCGCCGACGGGCGGAAAACTCTGCGAGGCTTTGGCTGCCTGGCTGGCCTGCGGTCCGGGGCCCTGGATTTCTGAGGGAAATTCAGGGGTTAACGAGTTTTTCCGCCGCGCATGTCGCCGGAAAAACGGATTCAACTTTATTTTCCGCCGACGGGCGGAAAACTCTGCGAGGCTTTGGCAACACTCTGCGAGGTTTTTGGCTCCCAATATGTCCGTCAACACCTGCTGAACCGCTCGATGCCCGGTTCAGCGCCGCGTTAGGAGGAAATGATGAACGTCTGTCCCGTTTCCCGTAAGTCCGCCCGCCGTCGGGGCCGCGCCCTGTCTTACTTGGCCCTTTTGCTCTGCCTGTCTCTACTGTTTTCCGCATTTTCAACCGCATTGGCTGCCGAGACGAGCGCAAAGCCCGACTACGACGCGCTGTATCGACTGTTTGAACTGGACAAACTGATTTACACCTATTCGATCGACAGCCAGTCTGACGATCCACTCGGCGACGCGTTGGCGAAAATTCTCGCGGAAGACCCGACACTCTATCGAAAACTCGTGAACCTCATGATCTCCGACCTGGATCGTTACAGCCACTACTTCACAAAGGAAGAGTATGCAGAGGCCTTCCCCTCTCTCGAACCTTATGTGGGCATCGGCATCATCATCCGTGCCGACATCCGGCGCGGCCTGTTTGTCTCCTCGCTCGTCGCGGGCGGCCCGGCGCAAAAGGCTGGGCTTCTGCCGGGCGACCAGATCATCTCTGTCGACGGGAAGGACATCTCCCTTCTGCCGTATGAAGAGTCTATGGATCTGTTCCTCGGCGAAGAGAACTCGGTTGTGAAGCTCAAAGTCGTGCGGGACGGAGAGAAAAACATACTCGATTTTTCAATCACTCGCGCGTCTATGCGTACAACGAACGTCTCGTTTGAAGACCTCGGCGGGGGTGTTGCGTACATAACCATCGACCGCTTTGAGGACGCCTTCGACTACGCCGAGTTTGTCTCGATTTACAACCGTCTGCCCTATGAGGGCTTCCGCTCGGTCATGATCGACCTGCGTGGCAACCCCGGCGGGGATATGAATGTGTTGCTGCATTTCCTCAACGCGATTGTGATGAAGCAAAAAGAGCCGTTGTTTGCCATCCAACAAGCTCTTTACGGCTTCAATCTGTTTGAGTCTTCCGGCGCGGCGATCTGGAAACCCAACGCGCTTGTCTTGCTTGTGGATGAATATACGGCCAGCGCCGCCGAAGTCATGGCCGGGTCTCTGTCACAGCTGAATCTCTGTACACTCGTGGGCACAAAGACCTATGGCAAGGGTCGCGGACAAATCCATTCGGAGCTTGAAAACGGCGACGTTGCGGTGATTACGGTTATGGATGTGGTTCTGCCCGACGGCAACCGCTATGACGGCGTCGGCATCACGCCAAAACACGTCGTAAAACTCGAGGAACGTTTGCCCGATGTGAAGCTTTTGCCTCTTGACGCAGAGCGCGCGTTGCTTTCGACGGCTTTCGGCCCCCGGGTCTATGCACTGGAACAGCGGCTCTCGCTGCTCGGCTATATGGCTGCCTCGCCCGACATGACCTTTGGCCTGGCTACGCGCTACGCGCTCTGCGCTTTCGCAAAAGACCACAACCTGCCGCAGTCTTCTACCGCGAGCATCGCGCTCCTGCGCGTACTCGAGGCCGAGACACAGGCGTTTTTGAAAAAACCGGTGCTCATCGATACACAGTTTGCCGCGGCGATGGACATCGCGCGGAAAGCCGCCGAAAAACCCCTCGAGGTCACCCCGCCGCCCAAGGCCGATTGGGATGCGACAACCAAAACGGGTGCCACAGGCAGCGGGCGGGTGCCCGAAGTCCTGCGTACAGGGTCCGCGCGTGTGGCGTAGGGAGCGACGCCCTCGTCGCTCCGCAGATCACGGTTTTTCCTGTTCTGTGCCTCCAGCGCCTACGTTGCGGGACGTTCAGGAGGCCGTCCCCTACCAGGGGTTTGCGTTGTTTTGTACCACATTCTCAAACTGTCAAAAAAGCCTGTCCTCGGGCAAGTGTTCAAAAAGCATCGGGGGGAAAAGTGTGAAAAGGGGGTGCTGAACCCCCTTTTTCACGTCTAATACTAAACACTGATAAGAAACGCGATAAGATGACGCAGGATTTTTCTGTCAAGCCAAGGAACAGGTTCCTGGGGCTGTATCACAACGCAAAAAGTGATACAGCCCCTTCCCCATGCCTGAAAAT
>CAYWWF010000254.1:0-2261 GCA_964461745.1 uncultured Oscillospiraceae bacterium
GTTGACACCCTTCGACACATCCTATAAGATTTCGACAAAATCACCCATTCCCGTTCGCGTTTCTCTGTTGTTCCTGACCACATACCGATGTTGTTTCATCCGAGAGGGGTCTGGCTATGACGATGCGACGTACCAATTTTGCGCTACTACGCCCGAACTGAAGCCGTTTTTCGGCTCGGTTTGGGCGTTTTGTGTTAAAACTCAATTCCGTTTTGTCTGGGAAACATCGAAATTGAGTTTTTGCGATTTCTCAACCACACACAAAAGAGGAAGGATGAAGATCATGAAGACGAAACGCCTGCAATCTATCCTAAGTTTCCTGCTCGTGGCAGCACTTCTTACGGGGTTATTCCCGCTGGCTCTGGCCGGTTTATCCGGTCTGCAACCGAGTGCGCGAAACCCGTACGCTCAAATGGTAGATGAAACATTGTTAAAGCCTCCTGTATCCGACACGGCCGAAACCCTTCATAGTGCCGGTGACCAGGAGGTTTCTTTGTTCTCTGCACCGTCGTTGGAGAGCGACGCTATGCCGACCTATGAGGCCCAAACCGTCACGCGATTCCTCGTGAAATACCGTGACGGCGGTGAAGTACAATTCAAAAGCAGTCTGCGGGGCCAACTGTCCTCGACAGAAACGTTGGATAATCCGCAGATGAATTCGACAATGAGCATGGCCGGAGAGGCTTTTGACTCAGTTCGTAAGAATGGCAACTCTCTCAAAAAGGAACTCGCGTTTGACAACGTGCCCGATCTCAGCGGATTTGAGCTCATCACGCTGAGCGAAGGCGTTTTGCCCTCTGTTTTTGCCAAGGAGCTGCGGCAGAATGGTTTGGACGCTTACATCGAATACATACAGCCCGACTTTTCGCTTTCGCTAACCAGCCTGTCTCTGGAGATGACGGGAGAAGAGGCACCGGAATTAGAAAGCGAAGTGGAACAAAACATCATGCCGGGCGAAGAACCTGAAACGAATGCGCCTGAAACCGCACCAATCATCGTCGCTGTTTTGGATACAGGCGTGGATGTGGAGCATGATGCCATCCAGGACTATCTCTGGACAAACCCCGGAGAGCTTGACAATAGTTTGGACGATGACCAGGACGGTTATGTCGATGATTTACTTGGCTGGAATTTCACCGGTGAAAACAATGCGCTGTATAACGCTGAGCGCCCCACGGCTTCGTCTCACGGTACACACATCGCCGGACTGATTGCTGCAGAAGCGGCAGCGGCTGGAGCATCTGTTCAGGTTATGCCGCTAAAAGTCTTTGAAAACGGCGTGGCCTACACCAGCGATATCATCCGGGCGATACAATACGCCATTGCCCATGGTGCCGTGGTCATCAACTGCAGCTTTGGTTCCACAAATGAAAACTGGGCGCTGCAAGAAGTCATCCAGGCGGCGCAGGACACGTTGTTTGTCTGCGCAGTCGGCAACCGCCGTGAAAACCTGGAAGTCAGCCCGGTGTATCCGGCTTGTTATGAGCTTGGCAACGTCCTCAGCGTGGCTTCGGTAAACGCCGACGGTGGTTTTTCTTATTTCTCCAACTACAGTCCTGTGTTTATCGACATCACCGCCGTAGGCCGCAGTGTCATAAGCGCCCTGCCGGATGGTAAAACGGGCGCTCTGACGGGTACCTCGCAGGCTGCGGGCGAGGTCACGAGTGCTGTGGCGATACTTTCTGCCGCAATGGCTGCGGAAGATGAAGCTGTTACACCGCAGACACTCAAGGCACGGCTCCTGGACGGCGCGGATCGACTTGTGAACTTACAAAACAAAGTGCAGGAAGGCCGACGGCTGAACCTGCAAAACGCGCTCGACGGCGTCAGCGGCGCTGTGTTGGATCTGCAACCCGCCGACGACTTTGACGTACACGGATATAACCCCTTAGATAACGACCACTTTGGTTTGTTCAGCGATGAAAGTAACGTCGTGCAAGTCGCGGCCGGTGCCAATTTCACACTGGCGCTTATGGATGACGGAACCGTCCGGAGCTGGGGTGTTAACAGTATGGGCCAGTGTGGAACCGGAACGATGTCTATGTCTGTAAGCCAGGCCCAGGTCGTAGGTCTCACCAACATTGTACAAATTGCGGCGGGAAAATTTCATGCCGCCGCCCTGGATGAGGACGGAACCGTTTGGACTTGGGGCAACAACTGGAATGGCCAATTGGGCAACAGTTCCTATGATCCCAGTGCGGTTCCTATGCCTGTGACTGAGGGTTTTTCATCCATTGCCGTCGGAGAGGACTTCACCCTTG
>CAYWWF010000255.1:0-2235 GCA_964461745.1 uncultured Oscillospiraceae bacterium
TGATAGCTCTCGTCGGGCGTGTTGAACTGGGGGAAACGGGGATTGTTTAAGTAAGAAAACTTGCCGCTGTCCACCACCATGCCGCCCATACAGGCGCCGGTGCCGGCCATGAATTTTGTGGTGGAGTGAATCAAGATGTCCGCGCCGTACTCTATCGGGCGCAGAAGTGCCGGCGTCGCAATGGTGTTGTCAACGATCAGCGGCACACCCACGGCGTGGGCGATCTTTGCGATGGCCTCGATGTCGGGCACATCCGCGTTTGGGTTGCCGATGGACTCGATGAAAAACGCTTTGGTTTTGTCTGTTACGGCGCGCGCAAAATTGTCAGGATTGTTGCTGTCGACGAAGTGGAAGCGAATTCCCATTTGGGTCATGGTCTTGCTCATTAAATTCACAGCGCCGCCATAGATGGCTTTCGCTGAGACGATCTCATCCCCGGCGCCGGCTAGATTTAGGAAGGTCATCATCATCGCGCCATGTCCGCTTGAAGCGGCCAGCGCGCCGACACCTCCTTCCAGCGCGGCAACGCGCTTCTCCAGAATGTCGTTGGTGGGATTTGTAATGCGGGTGTAGATGTTGGCCGGCGCTTCAAGCGCAAAGGCCTGGCGAGCTGCCTCGGTGTCGTCAAAGGCGTAGCCATTGGTCAAATAGAGCGGGACGACACAAGCGTGACTGCTGGGATCAGGCGTATAGCCCGCGCGTAGGAGCAGGGTGTCAAACTTCGGCTTTTTCATGCTGATACCTCCTTAGGTAACCCCTGACCATCGATCGTTTGGGAAAAACGTCCACGTCGATGAACGCAGGGATCGCGCAGCCGTATAAGAGCATATTACGCATTTCTAGACACGGTGTCAAATGGAATTTTAGGAAAAACATAAGCGCATTTGAAATGCATATCTTTTAGAAAGCCGTTACTCAGTCAAAAAATTCCTCTTTCTTCACATTGAAGTCCACACCCAACGGAACCCCATTTTCGTCGACAAACTGCACGAACAGTGTTCCGTCATCGCTGTAGGATAGGATCTGAATCCATAAGACCTCCGCGGCGGGCACAATCTCCGCAAGTGTATGCATGGGGGTCTGCGTCAGTGTAATCTGACTGTTCTTGAATTCATATGTCCCAATGGTGACCGTCCCTTCACTCTCCATCGGGCCATACATGTACGTGTACTCATCATTTTCGGCAAAATCAAACACGGTAACCCATTCCCAGCCTTCGGAATCGAATAGGGTTCCGCTCCAGCGACCGATGAGCTGATCGGCGGTAAGATTCAGCGAGGGCGCGGGACTCTGTGTTGTCTCCAGACCGTCGGAACCGTTGTCCGTACTGGGCGTGACCTCTGGGATGGGAGACGGCTCCGTTGATTCCGTCGGCACCAGCGGCACGAGCGGCACGTCCGAAACCACCAGGGCATTGGGCAGCGCCCGTTGTACGGCGTCGAGCTGTTCCGGCGGCACGGGATTGTCCTCTACATCAAGGATCTCCAACATTTGCAGCGAAAGCAGCGGACTTATGTCCTGAATTTTGTTGTGCGTTAGGCGCAGTTCTTTGAGGTTTTCCAAGCCGGACAGAGCGCTTACATTTTCAATCCGATTGTCGGACAAATTTAGATAAGTAAGCTGCTTTAAATCGTAAAGCGGTGCGAGGTCGGTGACAAGGTTTCCGGACAGGTTCAACGACTCCAGGTCCTTAAGTACTTGAATGCCCTCCAAGTCGGTGATTCCCTGTCGGCTCAAATCCAACGACTTAACGCCACGTTCCACGTTCTGTCCAAAGAGAAGCACCGTATCAGTGGGTGGTGATGCCAACACGCCAGAAAACAACAGCGCGAGCACGCCAACGATCAACAGTCCCGCACAGCTAACGAGGATCCAGAGGATATTCCGCTTTGGTTTCGGTGGAGGTGCGCCAATAGGACTATTGTAGTGCGCGGCGGCGGGCGGGGATACGCTTTGCGGCGGATATACCTCGTCCTGCGTTGGCTGGGGCATGAACGGCGGCGCGTATGAACCCAAGGGGGGCTCCCCTGCCGAGACAGGCTGGGCCGCGTCCATTGTCGTTATGTTCTCAACATTCACGAAATGGGACGAGAGCGAAGCTCCACAGCGGGGACAAACCGGAGTCAAATCTTGCACGTCTTGACCGCATCGAGAACAGCGCATACCAAACACCTCATACCGAAAAAGTCATATTGAGCATTGTATTGGATTCGATTGAGCATTTAAGGCACAAAC
>CAYWWF010000256.1:0-2056 GCA_964461745.1 uncultured Oscillospiraceae bacterium
GCCCAGTTGACCCCATGGGACAAGCCCGAGTGGTACATAAAAACCGGCTTTGGCCGCGAGCGGGAAGCGATCTTTTGGAGTCGGCTCTTCAGCGCCTCCTCTGTAAAGGAAAAGCGTCGCACGGCCACATTGTGGACAAGCGCCGGGGGGCTTTCCGACTATGAAGTCTCCCTTGAGAAATTCCTGGGTGCCGGGGACTGGAGCAACCCCCAAGCGGCTCATACAAACGCCCTGCGACTGGGGCTTGATACCTGCGCGGGTTATGGCGTTTACACCGGGCAAAATGAGGTCTGCGGCTACCCGTCGGTATGGACCGCGCGCTATGAGCTTACGCTTATGCCCGGAGAGAAGCGGCGCATCCAGCAGGTACTCAGTATGCCGTCAAACAACGTCGATTGTACGCTACAAAGCTTAGAAGAGGTAAGCGGGCCGCTTAAGCTGTTTGATGAAGCGCAATTGGAGATCCAAAAGGACGTTCGACGGCGTTTCTTCTCAGAGCTGTTCGCCCAGCGGCACTTGCGCACCGACGACCCCGTTTTGGATGGCTACATAAACAGCTTCTTGCCGTTGCAGATGTACTGGGTGGCCTCCTTAGACCGCGGCTGGCCCACCGGTATGCGCGGTTCTCGGGATTGCGCCAACGACTTCATGGGCCATTTGCCCCTGGATCCGAGCTGGGCCCGTGAAATGGTTCTGCTTCTGTTTGAGTGCCAGCGCAGCGACGGGTGGTTCCCGCGCCAGGTTTCGGCCCGGGGCCGAAAGGGCAACCACGACCTCCGGCCGTTTGTGGACGGCGGGGCTTTCGCGCTTGAGTTCTTGCATGAATACCTCTGCTATACCGGAGACCTGGATCTTTTAGATCAAAAGATCCCCTGGCTGGACTGCGACGAACCCGACAGTTTGATGACCCACGCGCTGCGCGCCGCGGCGTATTATGTGGATCCGGAGAACCTAGGCGAGCATGGTTTGTGCAAGATTCGGGGCGGCGACTGGCTCGACGCGGTCAACCGCGCCGGATTGGAAGGGCGCGGCGAGTCGGTGATGGTCACCTGCCAGGTCATCATGGCCCTTCAGTGGATCTGCGAGATCGCGGCGGCCATCAAATTGCCCGACTTTGACCCAGAGCATTGGCGGGAAAAGCAGGACGCGCTGCGCACCGCCGTAAAAACCTATGCTTACAACGAAAAGGGCTTTTTTAACGGTGTTTTCACCGACGCGGGCCAGTGGGTGTTTTCCGACCGGGATCCCGACGGCCAGTGCCGCCCATATGTATGCGCGAACGCCTACGCGGTGGTTTCCGGCGTGGCTCGGGGCAGCGAAGCCCAGAAGGTACTCGACGTACTCAACACCATCAAAGGCGACTGGGGCTATCGTCTCTTCTCCCCGCCAATCGGCAAGGTACCCATAGACAAGATCGGTCGTTCGGGCAGCGGGGATGGCCCGATGGGGTTCAATGAGAACGGCACGCCGTACAACCACGGTTCCCACGGTTTCTTGGGCCGGGCCTTGGGGGCCGCGGGCCGGGCCGATGATCTGCTGGATCTGCTCTACTACATGCTTCCGTTTGATCCGTCTCGCCATCCGACGGACAAAGCCTTGAGCCCGCCCTACGCCATGGTCAACTGTTGGCAGGAGCTGGAGCCGTTTCATGGTCGCGGCGGGATGCTCTTCCTCACCGGCTCCATTGCGATGGCCTTGCGTCTTGTGTACAACTGGATGCTGGGTGTGCGCTTTGGCCTAGACGCGCTTGAACTGTCGCCCTGCTGTGCGCCGCAGCTTGGCAATGTCCACGCAACGTTTGCTGTGCGCGGCTGCCGCGTCTCTCTCGTCATCGAGCCCGAAGGGAAGGCACTCTTCTTAAACGGCGAGCCGATTACGGAAATCGGGACCGACAGCTTTACCCATAGACCCGTATTGCGCGTACCTTACGAAAAACTCACCCCCGGCAGTACGCTTACTTGGAAGGCTTAAGGCGACACCCCTTCAATAGCGTACCTCTCCTTTGCGCGAAAGTATGCGCCGGTCAGGCTCACGACTTGGCGTATGACCATTGCTT
>CAYWWF010000257.1:0-2020 GCA_964461745.1 uncultured Oscillospiraceae bacterium
GGGACGTCGGGCCAGCTCCATGGCCGCCCAAGCCGCGGCCCCCGAGGAGATGCCCACGAGTACGCCTTCGGTCAGAGCGATCTCCCGCCCGGTGGCAAAGGCATCCTCGTGGGATACGGTGATGATCTCATCGTAGATGCCGGTATCGAGCACTTCCGGGATGAAACCCGCGCCGATGCCCTGAATCTTGTGCGCACCCGGCGTTCCCGTCGACAGTACCGGAGAGGCAGCGGGCTCCACCGCAACAATGTGTACCCCCGGCTTCTTCTCTTTCAGATACCGGCCCACGCCGGTGATCGTACCGCCCGTGCCGACACCCGCAACAAAAATGTCCACCTGGCCATCGGTGTCCTCAAAAATCTCTGGGCCGGTGGTGTTGTAGTGGGCCGCGGCGTTGGCAGGGTTTACAAACTGGCCGGGAATAAAGCTTTGGGGGATCTCGGAAGCCAGTTCCTTCGCTTTTTCAATGGCACCTTTCATGCCTTTGGCGCCTTCCGAGAGGATAAGCTCTGCACCGTAAGCCTTCATCAGTTGGCGGCGCTCTATGCTCATGGTCTCGGGCATGACAATGAGTATGCGGTAGCCTCTGGCCGCAGCCACAGACGAAAGCCCGATGCCGGTATTGCCCGAGGTGGGTTCAATGATGACGGAACCGGGCACAAGCTTCCCCGAGGCCTCCGCGTCGTCGATCATCGCCTTGGCGACACGGTCTTTGACCGAGCCGGCGGGATTGAAGTACTCGAGTTTGGCCAACAAGCGGGCCTCTAGTCGATGCTTTTCCGCCAAACGAGTCAGCTCCAAAAGCGGCGTCTTGCCGATGAGTTGGTCGACAGATGTGTAAATTCGGTCCATAACAGCAACTCCTCCATAAAAGGCCTACACCAAAGTGTGTCTATCGTATTCCTTTGGACAATGAATCATCACAAGTTTCCACAAACGATTGCACCTGCCATCCGCCGTGCAGGCGTATTGCTACCGACATTATGACACCATACGCAAGGTTTGTCTACGTTACTTATTTTGGATGCGCAACGTCACTTCGTCATTTCTCAGTGCTTCGTATGAATTCTATTGTTAACAGTCTGTGAAACCAAAACAAACTCTAGCATTTTCAAACGAATTGTGATATAGTAGATGTGTACAAAAATCTATTTGTTTGCAGCCGATAACGATGAAGTTTACACATTGATTGCGTTCTCACCTCTTCAATATTTTACCTTGCGGATTTTCTGTGCCGGCTCCTTTTTGTGAGATACGGCACGGATGACTCCATAGAACCCTGCTTACAAAACCAGAAGGGAGCAAAGCACGATGCAAGCAAACAAAAAACGCTGGAAAACGGGAATATTTGTCCTCGTTGCGGCCTTGATGGTACTGGCTATGCCACTGTACGTCTGGGCCCAGCAGGACAGCGTGATTCCCGCGTCGAAGACCTACGCCTTTGACACCCCACCCCTTACGGGTGACAAAACCGTTCTTCTCAAAGCAAACCCCGATCGCGGCTTGCGTATGGAAGTCTATTTGGACGTGGCCACCGGCAACGGCCTATGGGGCTCGGCCAACGTAGACGCCATCGAGCAACTGCGAAAAGAAGTCGCTCTCTATGAGACCGACGCGCCGCGCCTCGTGCAGGTGTATTTCTATCTGCATGGCTACAAGGACAAAGACTTGGATCAGGCCGCCTATGACAAAATGGACGCTTATTTTGAGGCGCTCGAGGAACTTAACCTCAAAGCCGTGCTGCGCTTTGCCTACATATGGGACGAGACCCGGCCACTGCAACTTGAACCCTCCGTGGCGCAAACGATCAGCCACATTCGGCAGTTGAAGCCTTTCATAGAGAAGTGGGAAAGCCGGATTCACGTGCTCCAGGCCGGTATCATCGGCGCTTGGGGCGAATGGGACGCCGCCGCGCGTGGTCGCCTCAACGCGCAGAGCTTTGAGGCACTTTCAAACTGAGTTACTCTTTCAACCTGACAAAAAGATAGTGATCAGTAGTGAGAAGGAGTGAGGAGCTGTC
>CAYWWF010000258.1:0-1983 GCA_964461745.1 uncultured Oscillospiraceae bacterium
ATTTGAACCAACGACACTTCGGGTATGAACCGAATGCTCTAGCCAACTGAGCTATGCCGCCGCAATGCAAAGTAGATTATACTCGACGGCAGGCGTGTTGTCAAGAGTGATTCTATATTTTCTGCGGGATTGAAGAATGCACAGATCCTGGCAAACTATGCCGATTGTCAAGTTAAAAAGATTTGACAATCCTGAGGAATCTTTGTATAATAGTTTTCGTGTGCGTCGTGAATTTCAGTTTTTGTAGCGCGACGCAGCCTTTCCTTGCTCCCGGAAACTCCTTGGATGTTCGGCGCATCCGACGGAACCCGGTGGCCATATGTCCAAAAGGAGGTGCAAAACCATGCCGAATGTACTGACAAAGTACGAGACCATCTATATCATCCACCCCGCGCAGAGCGAGGAGGATACGGAAGCCCTGGTTCAGAAGTTTAAAACTTTGGTTGAAAGCAATGCCACATTGATGGAACTGGATCCCTGGGGCCGTCGCCGTCTGGCTTATCCGATTGCCAAACAAATGGAAGGCCACTATGTCCGCATGACCTTTGAGTCGGGCCCGGACTTCCCGCGTGAGTTGGATCGTATTTACAACATCACGGAAGGCGTCCTGCGCAGTCTCATCGTCAAGATGCCGGAGTAAGGGGGACTGCATGGTATGTTGAACAAAGTCATGCTCATGGGCCGTTTGGTCCGTGACCCCGAACTGCGTCACACCCAATCCAATACCCCTGTCACGTCTTTTCGTCTGGCTGTGGATCGCCGTTTTGCCCGCGCCGCCGCTGACGGAACCAGACCCCAACAGACCGCCGACTTTTTCGACATCGTAGCTTGGGACAAAAATGCCGAGTTTGCGTCAAAATGGTTTGCAAAGGGTCAGCTTGTCGCTGTATGCGGTCGCCTGCAACAGCGCGAGTGGAAGGACAAAGACGGAAACGCGCGTGTGTCTGTGGAAGTTGTGGCCGAAGAGCTGCACTTCGCCGAAAAGAAAGGCGCGTCAACGGGCGGTAGCCCCGCTCCGTTTTCCGGCGGTGGATTTGACGCTCCGGCACCGGTGGCGCCGAGCTCGGAGTTTTCTGAACTGGATGACGATGACGGAGAACTGCCGTTCTAGTTTTATGAACAACGTAAACTTTACCCTGTATCTTTTGAGGAGGTAGCCTTATGGCTTCAGATCGCCCCGCCCGCGGCAGAAAGCGGCGTAAAGTATGCTCGTTTTGCGTGGATCGCATCGAGCACATTGATTTTAAGGATGCCAACCGTTTGCGTCGGTTTTTGTCCGATCGCTCTAAGATTTTGCCCCGCCGTATGACGGGCACTTGCGCCGGTCATCAGCGCGAACTCACCGACGCGATCAAACGCGCGCGTCATCTGGCCCTGCTCCCCTTCGTGACGGAATAAGTTCTTGTCGGTACGGCAGTCCGGGGGCCTTCTGTGTCCCCGGACTGTTTTCGTTTCCCCTGAAATCTCCCCTTGACAAGCCCGCGTCTTCCACGTAAACTATAGGTAGTTTTATGTCCCTAAAAACCGTGTTGCCTGGTACATATAGGGGTATAGCTCAGCTGGTAGAGCGGCGGTCTCCAAAACCGTAGGCCGAGGGTTCGATCCCTTCTGCCCCTGCCACAAGGAGTCCTGTAATCGGAATGGTTACAGGACTCCTTGTTTTTTGTGGGTTTGAAGAGGTGTCGGGAGGTATGGTCATTGTAAGTATCCGGCCACAACCGCCGCGCAGGACGTCGGGACGGCAGGTGTAGCTTGTCGCCGCTCATGTCGGCTGAGACCTACTTGTACAGCGTGGTCTCCGCGGAAACCGGCGCCGGAGTTTGGGTGCTCGGTCAGCGTCCCACCGTGTTCTGGCTGTGGATGTAAAACAACAATGCCGAGATTTCAACTCATAGACACGATGACTTTTTCTATTTCAGAAAGCGTGCTTGTGTACATCTCCTCTTCTGTTGTGCCATATGGCGCAACGGCATTTAGTATAAC
>CAYWWF010000259.1:0-1890 GCA_964461745.1 uncultured Oscillospiraceae bacterium
AACAAAGCGGACGCAAAGGACATCAATCGGAAAATCAACGAGCGGAAAAGTCAGCTTTTCGACAAATAAAGCTCTTCTTCACCGCAATCATCTGCCTACAACCTCATTTCTCCGCGCATCTTACCCTCTCTGATCTGCACCTTACCAAAACCCTATTGAATCCCCGTTTCCCAAATGGTACGGTAGGAATGCAACCAAACGAAAGAGAGGATGTACAATATGAACCATGCCATAACCGTAGACGGACTGGAAAAATCCTTTGATACGGTACATGCGGTACGCCGCATTCACTTTCACGTAAAAAAGGGAACGCTGTTTGCGTTTTTAGGGCCAAACGGCGCCGGGAAATCCACCACCATTGATCTTTTGTCCACCCAGATCAAACCGGATGCAGGACACGTCACCATAGACGGCCTCACCTTGGGTCAAGACGACAGGACAATCCGTCAGAAAATCGGCATTGTCTTTCAGGACAGCGTTTTGGATCCGCTTTTATCTGCAAAAGAAAACTTATTTG
Source organism: uncultured Oscillospiraceae bacterium (assembly GCA_964461745.1). Taxonomy (GTDB): domain Bacteria; phylum Bacillota; class Clostridia; order Oscillospirales; family UBA929; genus JAVBPF01. The sequence goes on from CAYWWF010000259.1 coordinate 518, forward strand.
CGCGCGGCGCACTGTACGGGATGGAAAAACGCAAACTGGCCAGCGCGGTTGATCTGGCGGCACAAACGGCGGATATTAAAGAATTCTGGACGCGCCCTTACGGCAAGCTGTCCGGCGGTCAAAGACGACGTACTGATATTGCCCGCGCACTCATCAACACCCCTTCGATTTTATTTTTGGACGAACCCACAACCGGCCTTGACCCGCAAACGCGGCATAAGGTATGGGATACCATCCGCCTGCTGCAACAACAGCACGGCATGACCATCTTTTTGACCACACATTATATGGAAGAGGCCGCGCGCGCAGATTATATTACCATCTTAGATCACGGCAGCATCCGGGCGGAAGGTACGCCGGCGGAACTCAAGGAACAATACACCAACGATGTGCTCAAGCTGACCCCGCTAGACCATGACGCCCTGCTGCGTTTTCTGCGCGAAAGGCACATTCCCTTTGGACAAAGCGGCGGAGACATGATCGTCAATCTGGCGCATACCATAGACGCCATCGACGTTTTGCAAGAATGCCGCCCTTTCCTGAGCGGATTGGAAGTGCGGCGCGGCACCATGGACGATGTGTTTTTAAACATTACAGGAGCGGAGGTACGGGACTGATGGCAACCATTGCACAAAGAACGTTAAGGATTTTTTTTAGGGATAAGAGCGCCGTGTTTTTTTCACTGCTCGCGGTCATTATTGTTGTGGGGCTGTACGCTGTGTTCTTGGGCGATACCATTACAAACGGCATGGAAGAAATCCCCGGCGTCGATTTTCTGATGAACAGTTGGATCATATCCGGCATTTTGACCGTTATCTCCATGACGTCTACGCTGGGCGCATTTGGCGTGATGGTAAACGACCGTGCGGCAAAAATTGTAAAAGACTTCACCGTCTCTCCCCTGCGTCCTTCCTCACTTGCGGGCGGATATGTGCTGAGCGCGTATTGCGTGGGTGTCATTATGAGTCTTGTAGCGCTTTTAATCGGCGAAATCTACATTGTCGCTTCGGGCGGTGAACTTCTCTCTGCGCAAAACATGGCACAGGTGATCGGCGGAATTCTGCTGTCCGTATTATCCAGCAGTTCAATCCTATTTTTCATTGCGTCATTTCTGAAAAGCAACAACGCGTTCGCATCGGTCAGCACCGTGATTGGAACGCTGGTCGGGTTTCTAACCGGTGTTTACATCCCCATCGGCGTTTTGCCGGAAGCGGTCGGGACGGTGATTAAACTGTTTCCCGTCTCTTATTCCGCTTCTTACTTCCGTACGGTTATGATGGAACAACCGCTGGCGGTTTCGTTTGATGGCGCGCCGTCCCATGTTTTAGAAGCATTTCAGACAGAACTTGGCGTCCACTTCCAATTTGATGAAT
>CAYWWF010000260.1:0-1849 GCA_964461745.1 uncultured Oscillospiraceae bacterium
CAAACCATGTCTCGGGCAAGGGTATGTTCCGCGAACTGCGCCGCCGTTTCCCCGAAACGAACATCGTCCCGGTGGACTATGATCCGGGCGCGTCGGAAGTCAACCAATATAACCGCATTAAGCTGATGATCGCGGGCGCGATGAAGGATGTGGAGGGCCGCGCGGGGTAGAAAAAACCAAAGGGGCTGTATCACAATGCAAAAAGTGATACAGCCCCTACTTCAAAATCCCCCTTGATTCCGGGTGGATCTGTGATATAATCCAATGGATACAATTCCCTGCAGGTCTCGCATGGGGTATATGCTGTGAAGGGAATGCAGGTCGTAGAGGTTGCGGGTTCGAATCCCGTCCCCGGCATTTTGCCTGCCGGGGTAGCTCAAATGGAAGAGCGATGCGGAGGTAATCCCCGGTTGGTTGAAACCGGGGATATTTTTACTTGGAGGTGAGACCGGTGTTCATTACCCTCCAGATTCCCTTTGTGGATCTCAGGTTGCTTCGTGCCGACAGAGATCCCAATTGTTTTTTTCCGCACACCTGGGTGAGTGGGCCCGGATATTACCGCCATTTCGGCGCCCGGCACGGCCGAACCGACTGCGAGGAGCTCCCGCCACCTGAACACACGTTTTTTCAGGCCAAGAGGATGCTCACCTCCTTGCGACATGAGACGCTCAACACCCGCCTGGTCTATGCCAGACTGTTTGCCGATCGCTTCTTCTTCCATTTTGACATCGGCATCAAAGTGTTTGAGTACGGCGCCGCGCAAAAACCGCTGCCGTTGTTGCAGGATCTTTGGAAACACGGGCGCCTTCACGCGCCGTCGCTTAAACAGAAGCAAATCTCCCTGAATGAACACAGTCTCTGGCCCTACATCAAAGACCTATATCTGTACGCCACGACCTACGTCAAAGCGTATCCCTCCCCTGTTTCCGAAAAACCGGAGCTTTATTTCGGACGGGCCGCGGTGTTTTGTCAATGCTCACTGCAGCCAGGCCCGGAGAAGGGGTTTCGAAAGATACATACGCTGGACAACAGACTCACACTCTACCAAGGTTCTCTGCCGTTGCCGCGGTTTTCGATGCCCGTCTGGTTGATGCAAAAGCACAACGACGGCGGCGTGACGAAGGACAAATTGCGCAAGCTTAGGATCTGTCTTTTGAAACTGCACAACTACCGTGAAGGACTTACCGGCGTATTTCGCTTTTTGGACGCGCAGATCGGCGCGCCGGAAACGCTGAACCTGGACGAACTGCGCGTGGAATTCAAGTATCTGATGCGGCTGCTTCGCCGGGAAAGTCTATACGGTGTACCGGGCAAACGGATCATGGACTATGCCTTAGACGGAGAAAAATATGCGCACAGGGAGAACTGGGAAGAACTGCTGAGCAATCTCGAAGAGTATTACGACAGAATCAAAGAATTACAACATGGAGGGGGTTACACAATGAAGGTAGACTTTCACGACCAAGTTACAGTGCAGGGCGATCAGATTTTCGCCGAAAACATCTATCACACCGCAGAAGACAAGCGTCAGATGATGGATTTTGCGGCTGCGTTCGATGCGATGGTTCAGCAAATTGTGGAAACCGAAGTCGCAAACCGTTTGACGAGTCAAAAGGACGAATTGATGCAGTACTTACAAAACAAAGAGAAAAACGGAAAGAAAATCTCACGGATTTGGGATTCCATGAAAAACACTCTCAAAGCCGCCGTGCAAAACGCGGACAAACTGACCACACTATTTTTGTTGGGCGAGAAAATTGTAAATCCGCAGTAATACCAAGCTCCCATAAAGCAGTCGACATCTTTACGGTCTTTTTGCCGCCTGTCTGCTTAAGAAAACCTTGTAAGG
>CAYWWF010000261.1:0-1822 GCA_964461745.1 uncultured Oscillospiraceae bacterium
ATGGACAAAGCCTTTCGCGCCCGATGTGACACCCAAAAGACCACAAGTAAAAACAATAGCCAGACGACAAAAGCCACTGTTAGGGAATGAGCCAAACTTATGGCAAAGTTCAAATCGGCCAGCACGCTGACTTGTTCAGCCAGATACGAGGAGACCGGAGCGCCGAGTTCAAAAACGCCGACCAGACAGAAGGTATACACAGCTGCAATCGCGCCGTGCAGTATGTTGCCGAGTACATAGGTCCAGGTACGCAGACCGTGTCCGCCGATGAAAGACAGCACCTGACAGTGTACGGAGACACCCGCCCAGCCGAGCATGAAGGCGGCCATGGCCAGTTTCGCGCCGATCGAGGCGGCGGAGCCCTGTAAGCTCCAAAGTCCCGAGGTGATTTCAATGAGGCCACTGAGTAGACGCTCGGCCAAGGCAGGCGTCATCCCAAACGGGGACAGCAGAAAACCCAAGACCTCCGACAGCGCCGGAATCACGCCAAACAGAAAGAGCATTTTGACCGCAACGGTAAAAAACAAAACGAAGGCGCAGATGTTTACAAGACTGCGTGCCGAAGCCGTGACGGATTTGACAAAAGAGGACGTAAATTTCGCCTCAATGTCCGCCTGCACACTGCGGGAGCGTGGGGCCGGTTCATGGCGGCGGTAGAAACGAAACAAAACCCCGACGGTCAGAGACGCCAAAATGTGGGCGACAAACAGGAGAATTCCGGCTCGGGTGTTTGCGAAAATACCTGCGCCAACCGCGCCAAGGATGAACGCAGGGCCGGAGTTGTTACAGAAACTGAGCAGACGTTCGGTCTCCGTCTGAGTGATCTCACCTTTTTCAAACAGACGAATGGCGGTTTGGGCGCCGACCGGGTAGCCGCCGATGAGTCCCAAAGCCACGGCCATCGAGCACGCGCCGCCAAGGTTGAACAGTGGACGCATGATTGGTTCCAAGACCCGACCGAGGTATTTGGCGAAACCGAGTTCGACCATTAGATAGGAGAGCACAAAGAGCGGAAACAGCGATGGCACCAGCACATCCAGACAGAGACGGATGCCATCGCGCGCACCGGACGCTGCCTGCGCCGGAAACGTCAGAAAACCGATGACGCCGGTGAGCAGCGCAAGCGCGACAATGCTGTCGGTCAGACGTTTGACGGTGGCGGTACGCGGCATAGTGAAACCTCTCTTCTCCCTCGTAATGCGTGGATGCGAACACGTTAAGGGTCTGTTGAATTGATAATAACATCGCAACTATTCTCTCGTAGATTTAATTGTTTTTTCGGGAATTCACTTCCCGGAAAAACTTCCACTAACTAATTCTGATGATAAATCTCAGTTTTTCATCAGAGCTACTAAAAACATATGCAAGCATTTCATGTTTCTTTCCCCTTTGGCATACAGTGTTATACAGGCCTGGCGTTATGTCGCCGTACCGACATAACGCCGGGGAGCAACTGCAGGAAGTGGGGATGCCTGTGTCGGAAGTATCACCGCCCAAAAAAAGTGTATGGGAACGCGTGGCCGGTGCGTTGGATTTGCCGGCGGACATCGTGGCAAGGCTGCCGCGCATCGAAATCGTGGGCTGTCGAAGGCTCTTTATGGAGAATCATCAGGGCATTTTGGAATATGGAGATGAAGCTGTACACATAAACGGGGGACAGGTCATTGTAAAAATCAAAGGACAGGGGCTTGAACTCTCGGCGATGAACGCGGTGGAGCTATCGCTCAAGGGATTGATTTTGGGGATTGAATTTGAGTTTTGAATCTCATGAAAAATTGAGATTTTTCATGAGAAAAGGTTAAAAGAAATTTTTCCGGGAAAT
>CAYWWF010000262.1:0-1713 GCA_964461745.1 uncultured Oscillospiraceae bacterium
CGAAAAGAATCATATTAAGAACTTCGCGGAGTTTTACTGCAATGCGCCTGAGCTTTCGGAGGAAAATTATCATTTTCGCATGACTTATTCCCTGAAAGAGGACATATTTACCTTGACCGTTTATATCCCTTACGGTTCCTCCGGCACCACAACAGCTGAGGTCAGTCGGTTTCGCGTGGCGGTGGAGTCGGATGTGCTCACGCTGACGCGTCTGGACGATCAAAACAGACCCATGAGCCCTTGTTCCATATATTTAGGGCCTGATATCGGTGAACTAGCAATTCCGGACAGGTTGTTTGTTTCCAAGGCCTACGACACCCCGACGATTGTTACCGAGCATGAACTCACGGGCCTATGGGGAGATTATCGGAGCACAGGTCCGGCGCTTATGGCCGTTGATTTTAGCGGTACCGGTCAGGGGATATTCTATTTCAAAGACTTTTATGGCGTAACCGGTCAATTTCCCGTGACGTACCGCATCGAGCGGCTCGATCATGTGATGGTCACATGGCAGTACGAGGGGCGCGTAATAGAATGGGACATGAGAACCAAGACAAGTGTCGATAAAATCAACGTTGAATACCTGGATCCCAAAGGTGTCTTCGGCGACATCGCAGGCATTTACCTGGAGTTTACACCCCTCCTCTCGATAGAATTTTACGACGGATGGCGCGTGTATTTTCAAAGAAACGTTAAGTGATTACAGGACTTCGGAGAGTAGATTGGAATAACAATCTCCCACTCCATTGGGCGCGGGGGGCGTCGCTTTTGCATCACCCCGGCCAATGTTTATTGAACGCTTTACAGCTCTCCCGCGGGTTTGCGCGCGCTGTCTCTCCTTTCGCGTTTGATTTTGACCGTTTGGGTGGGGGACAGATTTTTTTGCCTTTCACCTCCGATTTTTTGCAACTGTTTTCGGCTTCATAAAAACATGCTTCGAGTTTGCTGAGCGCCTTTTTCTCGAGACGAGAGACATAAGAACGTGAAATGCCAAGCCCCTGCGCGACTTCGCGCTGGGCCATCGGAGGCTGAGACCCGAGTCCATAGCGCAACGTAATGATGCACTTTTCACGGTCATCCAGCCGGGTTTCCACGAGTTCATGCAAGAGGTCTTCGCTTTCCGCCTGTTCGAGATTTTCCAGTACCATGTCGTCAACGGAGATCACATCGAGGAGGGAGAGAGCGTTTCCATCCCGGTCGGATTCTATGGGGTCGCTGAGGGAGACCACATGGGAGTTGCGGCGCTGCCGCCGAAAATACATAAAGATTTCGTTTTGGATGCACTTACAGGCATAGGTCGGCAGTTTCACATGCTTATCGGGGCTGTACGAGGCGATGGCTTTAATGAGTCCTATGGTGCCGATGGATAAGAGATCCTCTTGATCGGATGCGGAGGTATAGTACTTGCGCAACACATGCGCCACCAGCCTGAGGTTGTGTTCAATCAACAAATTGCGCGCAGCCATGTCACCTCGTGCGCTTTTCTCCAGTGCATCCTTTTCTTCTTCGGGTGTCAGCGGGCGTGGAAAGGAACCGCCGCTGCCACCCAGCCGCAAGGAAAGATAGAGTCCGTGGATGAGGAGTGCCAATGTGATGGAAAACAAGCTCTTCCCTCCCGATGCCACCGTCGGCGGGGAAGACCTAAAGGGCCCGGGCTTCAAGGTGTTCCCCACAAGCTAATACTATGTGGGGAGGGCGATGTCCTATGATAGT
>CAYWWF010000263.1:0-1668 GCA_964461745.1 uncultured Oscillospiraceae bacterium
TTGCGCCAAACTCCTGGCACGAAGTCTGCGTCGTGGCCAACGGCTACGGCCTGAAGCTCTACATCGACAGCGCGATCATCGCCGGATCCGACGATGTTGCGTTGTGCCGCTCTCCGGGGGCGATTGGCCTGTACAACCCGGGCGACGCGACAAAGACCGTTTCCATTGCTCTGTGCTCCGTCTATCAGATTTACGAGTACTACAATGACTTCTCCGACCGGAACAATCTGGCCGACTGGACCTTCAACAACTCGAGTTCCGCAAGTTGGGTGGAAAATGGTAGCCTCAATGGCAACGGAGAGCTGAAACTCAACTTGGTGTCTCATGTCCACGGGTTTGCCAAAGACACCCCGAAGATCAAAAACGGCATCTATGAGTTAGAATTCAGCAATTCGCCCACCAGCAGTGTGGGCCGCATCAGCTTCCTGTTCCGCGGCAAAGACGCGAACAACTACTCCGGTCTTCTGTACGACGTTGGCTCCACTTGGCTTGTGGCTACCGTGAAAGACGGACATGAGACCGCCGCTTCCATCTCGAGCGCCGCCACGCTGCCCGACGGCCAAAAGCACCACTTGAAAATCGAGGTGGATGGCAAGACCGTCAAGTTCACCCTCAATGGCCAGCAACTCGGCGCGGGTGAGTTCAACATCATCGATCAGGCCGGAAACTTCGGTTTCCGCAAATGGTATACCAGCAGCGACGTGCGCATCGACAACTTGCACATCGCCGAGTCCTACACCCTGCCGGTGCCCGTCAAAGAAGAAGTGCCGATCTCTATCGCCAGCGACGTGATGACCGTGCGTATGGATCAGGTTTTCCCGCGTGTGCTGGACTACACGATGAACGACAAGACCCTGCGCGGCAATCCGAATAAAACATACGGCGTGCGCATCAACGGCGACCTCTATTACCCCGCCGTGAGCTGCGAGAAAACCGCCGCCGACACCCTGCTCTATACCTTGCAGATTCCGTACATCGGCGTCAGCATGAAGGTGGAGTACAAGGTCGTGAACAACCGCCTTGAGATGCGCGTCACTGAGATCAAAGAGACCGGGAGCGTCAAAGTCAATACCTTAAGCTTTGCCGATGACGCCCTTTTTACCACCGACCCCACCGACAGCGAAGCTTCAATGGGCCTGGTTTACACCGACAACGGCTGGACCTCGGTTACTGAGAAGATTTACGACGATATGTCGGAGGCCACGGTCGGCCAGTCCTATCAGAACTATGTGACGCTGTCCTCCAATGGTTTGGCCGCGACGCTGAACAACAGCTCCTTGGACACCGCCTTGCGCATCAACACCAACATCTATCTGGAAGCCGGTAAAAAGGTCGGGCAGGCCGGTAACGGCGTGCTCAGCTACCATACGCCGGATGAGGAATCCGACAACTTTGCCTATGGCCGCGCGCTGACTCTGCCCTGGGCCACCGTCCTAATCACCGACGATTACAACAACGACGGAGAGGTTACCTGGCAGGACGCCGCCGCCGCGTACAAGGCCATTCGCAGCCGCGTTTTCGGCGACGAGCAAATCAAGAACAGCTTCATGTGGATTGCCTACAACGATGGCAGCCAAGTGCAGGAACCCTTCCTCAAGTCCCTCGATATGGCCCGTGTCATGTCCAACTACACCGACGGCTTTGGCCAGATGGTCATGCACAAGGGTT
>CAYWWF010000264.1:0-1620 GCA_964461745.1 uncultured Oscillospiraceae bacterium
TCATCCGGTTTTGAGGCTTTACCCAGGTCTAAGACGAGAGAAACTAGGCAATAGATCAAAAGGATTATGGCTGCCGCGGCAACCATAATCCTTCGTATGACGATGTTTTGTTTTGCTCTGTTTTGTCGCATAAAAACCTCTAAAGAATTAGACATTGTCACCGTAGATCTATACTTGTATTGCCCCGCCATTGGCGGGGCAATACCTATCAATATCTACCTAACAATCAAATTCTCACGGAACGGTCCGTTGGAGACCAAACGAATCGGCACACCGAGGCAAGTCTCAATGAATTCGATGTAGTCGCGGCAATTCTTTGGCAGGGCCGAATACCGCGTGACGTCGCGCACATCGCAGCGCCAGCCGGGCAGCGTCTGATACACGGGGCGCACAGATTTGAGCTTAGAGGTCACAGGGAAGTCCGCCGTTACCACGCCGTCGATTTCATAGCCGACGCAGATTTGCAATTCATCCAGATAGCCCAAAGCGTCAATGATGGTCAGTGCGACTTCGGTAGCACCCTGCATCGCCACACCATAGCGGGTCGCTACGGCGTCGAACCAACCGACACGGCGCGGACGCCCCGTGGTTGCGCCGTATTCACCGCCATCGCCGCCGCGGCGACGCAACTCTTCGCCCTCATCGCCGAACAGCTCTGTGACAAATGGCCCTTCGCCGACCGTGCTGGAATACGCCTTGGTGACGGCTACGATGCGCTCAATTTTATACGGCGGCAAACCCGCGCCCACAGCGGCGTAGCCCGCAAGCGTAGAAGACGAGGTCGTATAGGGATAGATGCCGTGGTCGGTGTCTTTGAGCGCGCCGAGCTGACCTTCCAAAAGGATGTTTTTGCCGTCGCGCATGGCCTCGGTGAAGAACTTCGATGTGTCGCCGACAAAGGGGGCAATCCACTCACGCCAGACCAGCAGGTCTTTATAGAGTTCGGCGTGGGAGAGTGTGGGTTTGTGGTAGAGGTGCGTGAGGGTTACGTTTTTTACTTCCAAAATGGCGGCCAGTTTATCCGACAGCGCCTGCACATCGCCCAAAAGCTCGGAGACTTGGAAACCCACTTTGGCGTATTTATCGGCGTAGAACGGCGCAATGCCGGACTTGGTCGAGCCAAACTTGCGATCTGCCAAGCGCTCTTCTTCGTATGTATCAAACAGGATGTGATAGGGCATGACAAGGTGGGCCCGGTCGCTGATCAAAAGATTCGGCGCGGGCACGCCTCTGTCCAAAAGGGACTGCCACTCTTTCATCAGATGCGGGACGCTGAGCGCAACGCCCGGCCCGATAACATTTTGGATGTGGGGGTGAAAAACCCCGGAGGGCAGAAGGTGGAGGGCAAATTTACCGAACGGACAGAGTATCGTATGTCCGGCGTTGCTGCCGCCCTGATAGCGTACGACGACGTCGGTATCGATGGAGAGCGCGTCGGTGATTTTCCCTTTGCATTCGTCACCCCAGTTTGCTCCAACAATGGCTGTAATCATATTTTATCCTCCCCTTAGAGAAACTCGTATTGAACGATGTTTATAGAAAGCGCGCATTATAAGGCTTCAATCGGATACTTTTCAGACAGTCCTGCGCAGAGATCGGCATAAGCCGCTTCCATAATGT
>CAYWWF010000265.1:0-1590 GCA_964461745.1 uncultured Oscillospiraceae bacterium
CAATGAAACTTTATTTTCCGCCAAAGGCGGAAAACTCTGCGAGGCTTTTTTGACAACCTGGGGCGACCCGTGGTCGCCTTCCCAGGATGGGATTTAGACGCAAAAAGAGGGCTCGGCGCCCCCTTTCCACACTTTTCCCCCGAGACAGTTTGAACACTTGCCCGAGGATAGGATTTTTGACAATTGGTCGTCTCTAAAAACCCTCGCAATCGAATTGTTATGAAGGCGGATTCATTCCGCCTTCATAACATCATTATTCCCTTTCCTCAAAAACCTCAGTTTTTAGAGGAACTCATTCTCACATGGGTCCGGGGGTAACACCCTGTTCCGTACTGGTAAAGCGCGTATAGCGGTAAGCCGAACGCAGCATGAGCTGGTGGGGGCCCATGATGATCTTCACGCCCGGATGGGCCGTCTCATGAACCCGGACACAACTCTGCCCCACATTGTTCATCCGTTTTTGCACGGTCTCCAGTTCGGCTTCGAGCTCCACGGCGCTCTCACGACACTGAATCAGCGATTGCGCTGTCTTTTGGAGCGCGACCTCTTTTTGCTCATCAAAGCGCCCGGCGGCGCGCAACTCCAACAGCGTCCGCAACAATACCTCAAGCTGCTGAATGTGTTTCTGTGTAGCCATCAGTTCCTGCGGGATTTTTTGCGCGCGCAATATCATCTGCGGATCGCTGCCAACTTCAATGGTCGTGGTGGAGATGGAGTTGGGGCTGCCGATGGTGCGCGCGGAGATGCTCACGCAGGCCGAGATGTGCCCACCCGCGATGAGCCCTTTGCCCGAGACGTTCATTGAACCGCCGCAGCGCACACGCGCGTTTAAGACGTAGGTGGTCTCCAAGTTTCCGCCCACGGTCACCTGGCCGCCTTGAATGTACTTACACGTAAAATTCGTACCGGCGCGGATTTCACCGGTGTCTCCGCCGTTGAAACCACCGCGCAGGATGACAGCCCCGCCTGCGATGATCCGTCCGGCCTCAACGATGCCGCTGACGTCCACGTTGCCCGAAGCCTCGACGGTGAAACCGGCCAACACATCGCCCTGCACAATTACGCTGCCGACAAAGTGGATGTCCCCCGTTCCCGGGCCCACGTCGCCGGGCACCGTAAAGGTGTTGAGCACGCAGATCTTTCGACTCTGCAACTCGGCCTGACCATCGCACTGCGCAATGGCCGAAAGCTTGTCCTCGGATAGCGCGACATTTTTCCCCACAAGCAGCGCGACATCGCGCCCAGCCCGCGCGGGGATAGAGTTCCCAAAGACATCCGTACCGGGGACGCCTGGCGTACTTGGCTCCTTGACGGCCAGCACGGCACCCTTGTGCGTCTGCTCAATGAGCCCGAGATCCCGAAAATCTACGGAACCGTCTTCCCGCTCATGAGGCCTTAAGTCTTTTTCCACTCGAAACTGATAGTTGATCTTGGCGTCTGTACCGGGAACCGGCTCCTTGCCCTTGGCGATCAGGACTTCGTTGTCATAGACGGGATACGCAGCCAGACGCGCCACTTCATCCGCCAGCACGCCGTAGACAATGCCCTGTCCCTGAAGAAACGCTTGCAATGCCTCCTGCGTCATGTCCG
>CAYWWF010000266.1:0-1510 GCA_964461745.1 uncultured Oscillospiraceae bacterium
TCCAGGTGCTGTCACAGCGGATCTTTTCCGTGTCGTTGCTTACGCTGACCGGCGCCAGTCTTTTCGGTATGCTGCTTGCTTTTCTCTCTCGGATTCGCAGAGGTAGACACTAGGAACACCAACGCGTGTCACAGTCACGGTCGGGCTGGGTAAGTGGGGCTTGACAAACGCCGGTGTGAATGGTACGCTATGCCTGTGCCCATTTTTCGTAGGGGTTTCGACTAAATTTTGCAAATAACAAGTCTAGAATGGAGTAGACTCTATGATGAGCTTGTTTTCATTTAGCGCCAAACGTGTTGTCAACCTAATCGTCATTCTTGCGGTGATTGCCAGTGTAATCACCGCGCTTTTCCTGCTTAAAAATTCCGGTGGACGGCGCTATCGTCATTTTGCTTCACGGTTTCGTTGAGGCAGTACGGTAAGACGATGCACGGCCGCCGGGGCTCCTTCGGGAGACGGCGGCCTGATTTTTTTTGAGAAGGGAGGGGTGACCCTTGTCCTACACAGGTGCGGAAATCGTGATTCAAACCTTGCTCCGTCAGGGGGTGGACACCGTATTCGGCTATCCCGGCAGCATGGTCATCGACCTCTTTGACGCATTAGAGTCGCACAAACGGGACATCCGGCTGATTTTGCCCGCGCATGAGCAAGGCGGGGCGTTCGCCGCGGACGGCTACGCACGCGTAAGCGGGCGCACCGGGGTGATGATTGCGACCTCCGGGCCGGGCGCTACAAACCTCGTGACCGGATTGGCGGATGCCTTCATGGACTCGGTGCCGCTTGTGGCGATTACGGGCAACGTGCCCTCACGCCTCATCGGGCGTGACGCCTTCCAAGAAGTGGACATCAGCGGTGTCTCGATGCCTGTGACCAAACACAGCTACATTGTGCGGGACAGGGCGGCGCTCGCCGACACCGTCAGGGAAGCCTTTGTGATTGCAAACTCAGGGCGTCCGGGCCCCGTGCTCATAGATATCCCCAAAGATATATTGGAAACGAGAGCGGAGGGCTTACCCGGCGGGCCTTTTATTCGGCGGTCGACGCCGAAACCGGACATGGAGCAGATTCAAAAGGCGGTGGCGCTGCTTGCGCGCAGTAAACGCCCATTGATTCTAAGCGGCGGTGGTGTGATACGGGCCGGGGCCGCCGGGGCGCTCCTACGCTTGGCCGAACAGGGCAGGCTACCGGTGACTACGACGCTACAGGGACTCTCCGCGCTACCGAGAAAACACCCTTTGATGCTAGGACTCACAGGGATGCACGGCACACCGGTCTCTCTATACGCGCGGGAAACTTGTGATTTGCTTCTCTGCGTGGGTAGCCGTTTTTCCGACCGCGTGACCGGAAAACACGATGCATTTGCGCCGGAGGCGTGTCGGATTCATTGTGACATCGACCCCTCCGAGTTTGATAAAAATGTCTCTTGTGATCTGCACCTATGGGGCGACGCCAAAGAGATCCTAGAAACCCTGGCCGATCGATTGCCCGCGCGCGGTGAAGGGCCCTGGCT